>CALATR010000614.1 GCA_937891875.1 uncultured Pseudomonadota bacterium
GACACGGATACCGACACCGACACGGACACCGACACGGACACCGACACCGACACGGACACGGACACCGACACCGACACGGACACCGACACCGACACGACACCCGCGGCGAAGTGCATCTCCGGCGCCACGGGCACCCACGTGGCGCGGTTCAAGTGGAACGGCTCCGGAAGCGGCTCGCGGGCCTGGGTCAGCTACGAGGCCAACTCCCTGCCCGACACCTCGAGGTGGAAGGCGGGGGCGTTTGCTCGAAGCACGAGCTACAACCCGGTGTATCAGGACACCTTCCTGGGGCCGGGCGGCCTGGAGCTGTCGGGCACGGTGTTCATGGACATCGAGCTGTCGACCGCCGGCCTGCCCCCGGTGCGCAAGGCGACCATCGCGCTCTACGGGCGCTCGTACTCGACCGGCAGCAGCGGCAGCTTCAGCTGGCGCACCTTCTCCGGATCGGGCGCGTCGCCCTACGGCGGGGTGGCGAACTCGACGCCGTATGCCTGGTACACGGCAGACGCGACGGCCTCGCTTCCGGCGGGAGATGGCGGGGTGCTCCTGCGGATCGAGCCGGAGGGGCCGTCGAACTCGCTGGTGGTGAACGAGGTGGAGATCTGCTTCGACGCGCGGTGAGCGAGGGGCGTAGCGTTCGACCGGACGACGCGTCCGAACCCGAGTCCGTGGTCCCTCTCAGGGGGTCGTCAGCGCCTCGATGACGAGCTGGGCAGCGTCGGGTGGGGTCCAGTCGGGGGCGCACTCGGTGGGCGGGGACGCGGTCAGGATCCGCTCGGAGACCAGCTCGCCGGTGAGGCGGTCGTAGGATGCGAGGGTGAGCCGGGCCAGGTCGACCGGACCCTGCGGGCACGCGAGCGTGCTCGGACCGAGGTCCTCGACGACGATGACGTAGCGGGCCTGGGCGAAGGTCTCGCCGCCCGTCGCATACGGGGCGTGGGTGAGCGGGGACCGGTAGACAGCGACCGTGCCCTCCGCCCCGTCCTGAAGCGGCACACCGTCGAGGGGCTCGCCGCTGCGGACGCGCTTGGCGACGGCCTGCAGCCAGGGGGCGGGGTCGAGGGTGAGCTCGACCTGGTCCGTCTGGCCCTGCATCTCGAGGGTGATGGGCACGGACAGGGACAGGGGCTCCAGCGCGATCGACGCCAGCAGCGCTCCCCCGTCGAGCGGGTCGGTGACGAGGTGATCGGGCGTGCCCATCCACGCGGCGAGGGCGGGCCAGGAGGCCGTCGGCTCGGTCTGCAGGCCCGGACCGGCGACCCACGTGGCCGGCGGGGGCCCGTTCAGCTGCAGCTGGACGCGAGGCGGCCAGGTCGAGAAGTTCGGGGGCAGGGCGCGCAGGGAGCCGCCGTTGGACAGGCGGGCCTCGGGCTTGCCGGGCAGGGCGGTGGCGTCGTGGCGCGGGGTCGAGCACCCGACCAGGGCCAGCAGGAAGAGGGTTCGCATACAGGGCCTGTTATCCTCCGCTGACAGGAGGCGAGGTTGAGAACGCTGCTGGGGCTCCTCGTGTTGGCGACCGCCGGGTGCAACGGCGGCGCAGATGTCATCGATGATCCGGTGGAGGAGGCGACCGCGCGCGAGTCGGAGCTCTGCGACGGGCTGGTCGGCATGCAGGGCATCGCCTGGGATCTGTACGCGGGCGTCCTCGTCACCGACCCGGTCCTGCCGCCTCCAGCCCCGGTGGGCGGGGTGTTCTCCCACCCGGACCTGCCGCTGCTGGGCTTCTCCTACCCGGACGGCTGGACCCCCGAAGCCCTGCGCGGCTCCGGGGTGGTCGGCGTCAACCTGCTTCGCGACGACGATACCGCCATCTGGCGCTACGTCAGCGCGCCCGCGAACGGGCCGCTGGCCGTCGAGACGGTGGTCGACACGGAGATCCAGGCGGCGCGCGACTTCTATGGCCTGACCGGGGAGGGCACGGTGGTCTGCCGGCTGCGCAACACGGCGGAAGTCACGCCTGGAACCGGTATCATCGGCGACACGAACCACGTGCTGGTCCGCATCGAGGACCGCAGCGTCCTGCTGGCGGCCCAGGTCATCACGGTCTCCCAGGACCTGCCGCCCAGCGTGTTCGTGCGCCAGATCAGCGCGCCGACGGCGGAGTTCGACGCGCGCGTCTACGACACGTTCCTCGCCATCGACTGGCAGCTGCTCTACGGTGGCGGCCGCAACGAGAACGACCGCGATGGGGACGGCATCTGGGACGTGTTCGACAACTTCCCCGACGATCCGGAGCGGAGCTAGGGGGAGGGGACGAGCGAGGCATTGCGTAGCTTCCATCGAGGGAGATGCGGGTCGGTCTCCAGTCTCCAGTCTCCAGTCTCCAGTCCCCCACCGACTGCTTCGGGGCCGGATCACTCGGTGCGCCCGGACCATCAACGGCAGCGCAAGGGGCAACGGACTCGGCGGAGGGCACCTGGACGCACGCAGCGGCGGCGCTGATCTCGGACTGGCGACTGGAGACTGGGGACTGGAGACCGCCACTCCACTCCCTCGCCCGCAGCAACGCGACACTCGCCCGCACCGACGCGCCCGCCCCGCGAGACCGTCGCACGTCGGTTCACCCACGATAGTCTCGCGCTGCACATGGAGGCGTGGTGTTCGAGACTGCCGAGCTGGGCCGCAGCTTGTCCAAGGACCGCTTCGAGGAGCTCGAGCCCACCCTGCGGGTCGAGCTGCTCCAGCTGCAGCAGGCGCTGCGCAAGGCGCCGTTCCCGGTGATCCTGGTCTTTGCCGGGGTCGATGCCGCGGGCAAGGGCGAGACGGTCAACCTGCTCAACCAGTGGATGGACCCGCGCTTCATCCACACTCGCGCCTACTCGAAGCCCAGCGATGAGGAGCGGGAGCGGCCGGAGCTATGGCGGTACTGGGTATCTCTCCCTGAAAACGGACGCTTTGGTATGTTCCAGAGCAGCTGGTATAGCAAGCCGATCCTGGACCGGGTGGAAGGGCGGATCGACGACGCGGCGTTCGAGAATCACCTCGCTCGCATCGCGTCCTTCGAGAAGACCCTCACCGACGATCACGCGGTGGTGCTGAAGTTCTGGATGCACATGAGCCGGGACGCCCAGAAGGCGCGCTACCAGGAGCTCGAGGCCGATCCCCTGGAGGCCTGGCGGGTCACCGAGCAGACCTGGGCCAACCTGAAGCGCTACGACGGCTTCGTGCGCGCCGCCGAGCACGCCATCCGCCGCACGTCGACCGGGCTCGCCCCCTGGTTCATCGTCGAGGGGGTGGACCACCGCTACCGCTCCGTCACCGTAGCCACCATCGTGCGGGACGCGGTGCGCTCGGCGCTGGACGCGTACGAGCGGCGCGAGGCCATGAAGGCCGTGCACAACGGGGGCGACCTGACCACGCTGGAGGGGCCGGCGGGCTCCGACGCGCCGGCGGAGTCGCCGTCGATGCCCCACCTCCCGACCGTGCTCGACAGCCTCGACCTGGAGCGCTCGCTCGACAAGCGCACCTACCGAAAGCGCCTGAAGAAGGCCAAGGCTCGGCTTGCCGTGCTCGCCCGGGAGGCGCGGGATCGGGGGGTGAGCTCGGTGCTGGTGTTCCAGGGCTGGGACGCTGCGGGCAAGGGCGGGGCGATCAAGCGGCTGGCGGATGCGCTCCAGGCTCGCGATGTGCGCATGCACGCGGTCAGCGCCCCCAACGACGAGGAGCGCGCCCACCACTACCTGTGGCGTTTCTGGCGGCGGCTCCCCCGCGCTGGCCGGGTCGCCATCTTCGATCGCAGCTGGTACGGCCGCGTCCTGGTCGAGCGGGTCGAGGGCTTCGCTGCGGACGCCGAGTGGCACCGGGCCTACGCCGAGATCAACGCCTTCGAGGAGGAGCTGGTCGATCACGGGATCGTGCTGGTGAAGTACTGGCTGCACATCAGTCCCGACGAGCAGCTGCGCCGCTTCCAGGAGCGCGAGAAGATCCCGTGGAAGGCGTGGAAGCTGACCGAGGAGGACTGGCGCAACCGAGACAGGTGGCACGACTACGAGCTGGCCGTACACGACATGATCGGGCGGACGTCGACCCGCGTGGCCCCCTGGACGCTGGTCGAGGCGAACGACAAGCAGTGGGCGCGGGTGAAGGTCATCGAGACCTACGCGGACGCCCTCGAGGCACGGCTGGCCGAGGTGCGCGGTGCTCCGTGAGACGCTCGACGGCTGGGTCGACAAGGTCTTCCCGGGCATGGGGATCCGCCCGGTCTACCTGACGATCATCGCGTCGACGGTGATGATCCTCTACTGGTACTGGTCGCGGTCCAGCCTGATGCCGGACTGGTTCCTCGACACCGCGGTCCAGCTCACCGGCGTCACCGACAAGGCGTTTCACGGGCGGCTGTGGGGCCACTTCCTGTGCCTCGTGCTCATGGGCATCGTGCCGACGGTGATCACGCTGGTGACGGACCGCATGGGCCTGGGCGAGATGGGGCTCGGCGTGCGCAAGGCCGGCCGCGAGTTCCTCATCGTCACCGTGCTGTTCGTGCTGTTCGTGCCGTTCGTGCTGTACTTCTCGACCTGGCCGGGCTTCCAGCGCACCTATCCGCGGATCGCCGCGGCGAAGGTGGACGCGAACATCTTCCTGCTCTTCCACCTGCTCTACCTGGTGAAGTGGGCGGCCTGGGAGTACTTCTTCCGCGGCTGGATGTTGTTCGCCTTCAAACGGGACTTCGGCACTCGCAGCGTCCTGATCTCGACCATTCCGTTCGCGCTGATGCACTACGGCAAGCCGGAGGTGGAGACGCTGTCGGCGATCGCGGCGGGGTTCATCCTGTGCTGGCTGGCGCTGAAGGGCCGCAGCATCTGGCCCGGTGTGGCGATCCACGCGGCGGTGTCGACGACGATGGAGCTGTTCGCGACGAAGTGGTTCTGGGAGTGGCTCGGGATGGGGGGCTGAGCGGCTGGCGCTCGCGTGGGTGCGGGCGGGGGAGCGGCGGGGCGTCCGCTCTGCGGGGAGTCGTGTGGCTTCTGCACAGGGGAGTGGCGGGCCGGTCCCTGGTCGCTGGTCGCTGGGGCCTGGTGCGAGCGGGGGCAGCTGGCACATCGCGGTGCCTCTCCGGAGCTGGCTACCTGACCCGGCACGGGTGTTCATGACGCGAGCACGCCGGAGTCCGCTCCTCCTCCATCGCCAAGGCGCAGTGCCGCCAGATTCGGCCTCTATCCCCCGCTCGGAGAGGGCCCCAGAGACCAGTGACCAGAGACCGACCCGCCACTCCCCCGTTGGAAGTCACGCGACCCCCGCCCGTCGAAACTTGATGCTGCTACCCTCCCGCCCATGCGCCGTTCCGACCATCGCGTACTCGTTCTGCTCGTCGTCGGGGTCGCTGCCGTGGTGCTGCTGACTCCGGCGCGGCTGCTCTGGGGTGGGGTGGGGACGCCTTGGTGGCTGCCGTTCGTCGCGTGGGGTGGGCTGGTGGCGCTGGGCGGGTGCGTGTTGCTGGCGACGCCGCGCGATGACTGACATTGCCGTGCCCCTCGCGCTGGCCGTGCTGACGCTCGGCGGCCTCATCGGAGTGAGCGAGCTCGCCGAGCGGGTGCCCGCGATCCGCCGCATGTCGCGCAACCCGCTGGTGTTCGGCCTGGCGCTGGGCGTGTTCGCGACCTCCTGGACGCTCTTCGGCTCGGTCGGGTTCGCCGCCACCCAGGGCTGGAACTTCCTGGCGATCTATCTGGGTCCTACGCTGGCATGCCTCGCGATTCCGCTGATCTGGCTGCCGCTCGCCCGGGTGGTGCGGCGTCACCGGCTCGGCTCGGTCGCCGACCTGCTCGCCTTCCGCTTCTCGTCTCGTCTCGTCGGCGCATACGTGACGTTGTTCCTGGCACTCGGCCTGCTGCCCTACGTGGCGCTCCAGACCCGGGCCATCGCTGACGGCGCAGCCTTCCTCGCCGGACCCTCGCCGCCGGACTGGCTCGGCTCCGCCTATGCCGCGCTCATCGGCCTCTTCGCCCTGGTGCTCGGCGCTCGCTACGTGCAGCCCCGCCGGCAGCAGGCCGGACTGCTGGTGACCCTGGCTGCGGAGGCGGTGCTCAAGCTCGTCGCCATGGCCGTCGTTGGTGGGGTCGTCGTCGTGCAGGCCTTCGGCGGACTCGGCGGCCTGACCACCTGGCTCGCCGAGCACCCCGAGGAGGTCGCCCGCCTGCAGCAGCCCTTCGAGGGCCCCACCTTTCCCGCGCTGGTCGTGCTCGCCGCGGCCTCGGCGTTCCTGCTGCCCCGCCAGTTCCACGTCGCCTTCGTCGAGCGCCCCGACGAGCGCAGCCTCCGCCACGCGACCTGGACCCTGCCGCTCTACCTGCTGCTGCTGAACCTCCCAGTGCCGATCCTGCTGTGGGGCGGATCGCTGCTCGTTCCTGGCATCGAGCCCGACCTGCACGTGCTCGCCGCGCCGAGCCTCGGCTGGGTGCGCCTGCTCGCCTTCGCCGGCGCCCTGTCCGCCAGCAGCGGCATGATCCTGGTCTGCGCCATCGCCTTGTCCGGGATGATGGTCAACCACGTGGTCATCCCCCTGCGCGGCCCCCGCGACCTGTCCCCCGGCTTCGTCTCGGGGATCCGCCGGGTCGTCATCGGCGGTCTCGTCGCCGCGGGCTTCGCCGCCCACCTGCTGATCCCCCGGTTCGGCACCCTGGTCGACCTCGCCCTGCTGTCGTTTGCCGCGGTGCTGCAGCTCGCGCCGGCGGTGATCCTGGGCCTGGCCTGGACCCGGGCGACCCGATCGGGCGCGCTGGTCGGACTGACGCTCGGCATCGGAGCGCTGACGGTGGTCACGTTGTGGGACGCGTTCCTCGCCGATCCCGCCGCCGATCTGCGCCCGATCGCCGTGTGGAGCAGCCTGGCGCTCAACGTGGTCGGACTCGTCGTGACCAGCCTGTTCACGACCCAGCGTCCGGGGGAGGCGGAGGCGGCGCTGGCGTGTCGGCTGCGGCCGGGCTCGGTCCGGGCGGGCATGGCGCGCCCGGTGCCCACCCTGCGCGCGCGGCTGGCGGTGGCGATCGGCGAGGAGGCGGCGGCCCAGGAGATCGCGGACGCCCTGCGCGAGCTCCGCATCGAGGAGGGGGAGGATCGCCCGGTCGCCCTGGCGCAGCTGGCCGAGCACGTCGAGCGCAACCTGGCCGCGCTCATCGGTCCGCTGGCCGCGCGGGTCGCCCTGGGGCAGGACGCGCTCCTCCCCGACGAGGCCGTCGCCGCCTTGTCCGCCGAGCTGAAGTACCGGGAGGACCGGGGGCTCGAGACCATCCAGCCAGGCGACGACGGGGCGGTGCTGGAGGCGGTGCGGCGCAACCTGGTGCGGGTGGTCGAGGAGCTGCCGGTCGGTGTGTGCGCGGCGGGTCCGACCGGGGTGCTGACGGTCTGGAACACCGCTCTCGAGGGCATCACCGACATCCCGGCCCAGCGCGCCCTCGCGGCGACCGTGCAGGCGGTGCCAGAGCCATGGGGGAGCTGGCTGCAAGCGGCGATCGAGGCCGAGGATCTGGAGCGCGAGGTCCACTTCTCGGCGCGGGGTCGGCAGCGGGTGGTGCGGATCACCCGGGCGCCCCTGGGCGAGGGTCCCGAGGCGAGCGTCGCGCTGGTCGTGGAGGAGTTGACCGAGCGGCGGCAGCTGCGGCGCGAGGCGGAGCACCAGGATCGCCTGGCCAGCATCGGGCGGCTGGCGGCGGGGATCGCCCACGAGATCCGCAACCCGCTCACCGGCGTGCTGATGGTCGCCCACAACCTGCGCCGCGAGCCCGAGGCCGAGGACGCCGCCGAGCGTCTGGACCTCATCGTCTCCGAGGGCCAGCGCATCGACACCATCGTGGGCGCGCTGCTGACCTACACCCGCAAGGGCGAGGGGAGCGAGCCTCACCCGGTGGACGTCGGCCCGCTGGTCGAGCAGGCCGCCACCCTCATCCGCCTCGGCGGCCGGGCGAGGGGGCGGCGCATCCTGCTCGAGCTCGACCCGGAGCTGATCGTCGTCGGTCAGGAGGGGGCGCTGACCCAGGTGCTGGTCAACCTGCTGGCCAACGCCCGGGACGCGGTCGCCGATGGCGGCACGGTGACGGTGCGCGGGGTGCGGGACGACGGCGACGTGGTGCTGGACGTGCTCGACGACGGGCCGGGCGTGCCGGAGGACCTCGCCGACCGGGTGTTCGAGCCCTTCTTCACCACCAAGGACCCGGGAGAGGGGACCGGCCTCGGCCTGGCGATCGCCCACCGGGTCGTCGGCGATCACGGCGGCAGCCTGCAGTACGCTCGGATCGACGGCCTCACCCGGTTCCGGGTACGGCTACCGGTCGCCGGCTGAGGCGCCCCGGTCGAGGACGCGCGCGGCCCAGGCCTGCACGTCCCGATTCGGCGCCCACACGTCGATGAGGAAGAACGCGACGAGCGCGCGGTCCCGGCGCGCCCACACCTCGACGAACGTGCCGTCCCTGCCGTAGGTCAGTGCGATCACCTCGTCCGACGCGCGGCGGAGCGAGCGGCGGGGTCGCTCGACGGTGAAGGGCACGCCCGCCGCTGCGGCTTCCCCGCGCTGCTCGTCGACACGGCGCCGGCGAGCGGCCATGGCGGCCCGGGCATGCTCCGGGTCCTCGAACCAGTACGTAGCGGCGGTGTACAGCCGCTGCTCGGGAATGACGCCCACCTCGGCGAACCCGGCGACGGGGATCGGGAGCACCGTCGGGTGCCTGGGGCCCAGCGCCTCCGCCCACGCCGAGCGGTCGAGGCCGGGAGGCGCCTCGACCGCCCAGAGCGCGTCAGACAGGGTCGTCACCCCGGAACGACGCTGCCACAGCGGGTCGGGCTGGCGTCGGTCCACCTCGTCGTGAACGAACGCCGCGAGGCCGGGAGCGCGCCACGCGGCGGGGAGCTGCTCGCGGGCGTAGGCCTCCAGCTCCAGCGTCGTGAGGGGCGGGTCGTTCAGGAGCGTCCACGCGTAGGCTTCGCCGTGGACGTCGAGCTGATCGGAGAGCCAGCGGGCGCCGGGGCCGTAGCCGAAGTGGGCCCGCATCCCCGCGGCGGCGCCGCCTGATCCGGCCAGCTCGGTGTCCGTGATCACGTCCATGAGCGCGTGGACGTCGACGCCGGGGTGGTGTCGGCCACACACCTCCCGGGTCACGAGGGTGGCGTGGGCCTCGAGCAGGATCAGCTGCGTCGTCATGCGGCTCCGCGTGCGCGACAGCTCGACGTGGGGTCCCTGCAGCGCGTGGGCGAGCTCGTGGATGACGACACACTCGTGGAGCGCACGGGTGGAGCTGGCGTCGAGCAGCCTGGCCTCGGCGAGCTGCTGCGTGGCATCGGCGATCAGCGCGATCCGGTCGGACTGGCGGAAGTAGTTCCCCAACACACCGCCGTGCAGCCGCTGGTCCATGACCTCTCGGGTCCACGCCTCCTCTTCGGCGGTGAGCTCGCGGCCCTGGTAGCGTCGGACGGCGATGGCCGGCTCTTCGCGACCGACCGCGCGCGCGTCCTGCAGCGACATCACCTCGGGGACGGGCCACTGGCCTCGGCAGCGCTCGGCGACGTCGCAGATCTCCTGCTGGAGCTCGGCGAGGCGGCCTGGGTCGAGGGACGCCTCGAATGGGCCGGGCTGTGCAGCGAGCGCAGCGAGGGTCGCAAGCAGCGCGATCATGCAGTCCTCCGCGGGCAGAGTCCGCCGGATCCCGTGCCACCGCAACCCCACCATCGTGGGTTGGCGCCGCGAGCCTGCACTATGCTCGCGGCGTCGGCGGACCCGCTCCCGGGCCGCCCGAGGAGCCCATCCGATGAGTCACGTCCTGATCGTCGAGGATGAACCGACCATTCGCATGGAGCTTCGCCGCGTGCTCCGCCGGCATGGGCACGAGGTCACCCTGGCCGGCGATGTGGCGGAGGCCATGGAGGCCGGGCTCGCCGACGTCGATCTCGTGCTCACGGACCTGCGCCTGCCCGGCGAGCCCGGCGACGTGCTCATCGAGCGCGCCGCTCCGGTGCCGGTCGTGGTGATGACCGCCTACGGCTCCATCTCGAGCGCGGTCGAGGCGATGAAGCGGGGTGCGGTCGACTACCTGTCGAAGCCCTTCGATCCGGACGAGCTCGCCCTGTGCGTGGAGCGCGTCCTGCGCGAGGCGCGGCTGGGGCGCACGGCGAGGGCGCTGGAGTCCGACGTGCGCAAGGCCTTCGCCGTCGACGGCATGATCGGCGAGTGTGAAGGGATGAAGGCGGTCTTCTCGCGGATCGACAAGACCGCGCCCACCCCGGCGACGGTGCTGATCCTGGGGGAGTCGGGCACCGGCAAGGAGCTGGTCGCACGCGCCATGCACGCCCGCAGCCGCCGGGCCCAGGCGCCCTTCGTCGCGGTCAACTGCGCCTCCATCCCCGAGAACCTGGTCGAGAGCGAGCTGTTCGGTCACGAGAAGGGGGCGTTCACCGGCGCTGCCCAGGCCCGACGCGGGCTGTTCGAGGCGGCGCACCAGGGCACGCTCTTCCTCGACGAGATCGGCGAGCTGCCCCTGGCTGCCCAGGCGCGCCTGCTCCGGGTGCTCCAGGAGGGCGAGCTGCGACCGGTGGGCAGCAGCCGCACCCGCAAGGTGGACGTGCGCCTGCTGGCCGCGACCCACCGGGATCTGCAGGCCATGTGCGCCGAGGGATCCTTCCGGCAGGACCTTTACTTCCGCCTGCGGGTCGTCGAGATCCGCCTGCCGCCGCTCCGGGATCGCGACGTCGACCTGGTGCCCCTGGCCGACGCCCTGCTCGCGCGCTCGGCGGAGGCGATGGGACGCACCGGGCTCACCCTCGCCCCGGACGTGCTGCCGGCCATGCGGGCGTACGACTGGCCGGGGAACGTGCGGGAGCTGGCGAACGCGCTGGAGCGGGCGGTGATCCTTCATGATGGGGAGGGTCCCATCACCGCGGACGAGCTCGGTCTGGCGGCTCCGAGGGCGACCGAGGCCGACACCTCCCTGCCGGAGCCGGAGGGCAGCCTGGACGACTACTTCGTGCGCTTCGTGCAGGCCCACGAGGGCGAGCTGTCGGAGACCGAGATCGCCAAGCGCCTGGGGATCAGCCGCAAGACCCTGTGGGAACGCCGCAGCCGGCTCGGGATCCCCCGCAAGCGCTGATCGGGTGTGGGTGTTCCGTTCCGTAACACCCACCTGTCACGCTCCTACCCACCGGTCGTGTTTCGTACGGTGACGATGCCGTTTGGCACGGTGTCGAGACCCTGGCACGGCGGTTGCTTTCCTCCACCGCAACCCCGAGGCCCGATGTCGCTCGTCCCCCCCAGCGCTGCTGCGCGTGCTCGCTCCCGCGTCCAGAGTCCGCAGGAGTACGAGACGCTGCTCGCCCGCAGCCTGGACGATCCCGACGGCTTCTGGCGCGACCAGGCCAGCGCGCTCACCTGGTTCCACGCGCCGGCCAACATCGTCGAGGACGACGGCCACGGCGAGGTCACCTGGTTCTCCGGCGGGCGCCTCAACGCGTCGGTGAACGCGGTCGATCGCCACGCCCGCACCCACCCCGACCGCGCCGCCATCATCGGCGCCGCTCCCGACGGCACGCTGACCACCTGGACCTTCGCCGAACTCAAGGCCCGGGTCGGTCGCATCGCGAACGCGCTGGTCCACCGGGGGGTGCGCCGCGGCGATCGCGTGGTCGTCTACATGCCCACCACCCCCCAGGCCGCCGCGGTGATGCTCGCCTGCTCCCGGATCGGCGCCGTGCACGTGGTGGTCAACCCGGCCTACTCCGCCGAGACCCTGCGCGAGCGCATCGAGGACGTCGGCGCCGAGCTCATCGTCACCGCCGACGCCGCTCCCTGGGATCGCCAGGTGCTGCCGCTCAAGCGCCGGGTCGACCAGGCGGTCGCCGGGCTCTCCCAGGTGCGCTGCGTGCTGGTCGATCGCCATCAGGCCGTGCCCGTCTCCATGACCGCCGGCCGCGATCACTGGCTGCAGACCGAGCTGCAGCGCCACCGGGTCGCCTGCCCGGCCGTGTGGCAGCCCGCCGAGGCCCCGCTCTTCATCATGCACACCAGCGGCTCGACCGGTGCTGCGCGGGGCATGGTGCACACGACCGCGGGCTACCTGGTCTGGGCCTGCACGACCTTCCGCTACCTCTTCGACCTGCGCCCCGGCGACGTGCACCTCTGCACCGCCGACCTCGGCTGGATCACCGGCCACACCTACGCGCTCTACGGCCCGCTCACCGCCGGCATCACGACCGTGCTGGTGGAGGGCCACCCCGGACGCCCCGATCGCGGCCGGCTCGGCGCCCTCATCGACGCGGTCCAGGCCACCACGCTCTACACCGCCCCCGCGGTCCTTCGCTGCATGCGCGCCGCCGGCGACGCGGTCCTCGCCCGATCCCTGCGCACCTCCCTGCGGGTGCTCGGCTCGGTCGGCGAGCGGCTCGAGCCGGACCTGTGGCAGTGGCTGCACCAGGAGGTCGGCGGCGGCCGCTGCCCCATCGTCGACACCTGGTGGCAGACCGAGACCGGCGGGGCCATGCTCGCCAACCTGCCCGGGGCGCTCCCGGCCCGTCCCGGCTACGTCGGTCGGCCGATGTTCGGCGTCAGACCTGTGCTCCTCGACCGCGATGGCCGCCGGATCGAAGGGGAGGGGAGCGGCGTGCTCGCCATCGCGGGGACCTGGCCGGGCCAGGCGCGCACCCTGTACGGCGACCACGCGGCCTACCTCGCGACCTACCACCCGCACCCGGGCCTCTTCGTCACCGGCGACGGCGCCCACCGCGACGCCGAGGGCTACTTCGCCATCACCGGACGCGTCGACGACGTGCTCACCGTGGGGGGCCACCGCCTCGGCCCCGCCGAGCTCGAGGACACCCTGTGCGCCCACGACGCCGTGCTCGAGGCGGCGGTGGTCGCGACCGCGCTGCCCGACGGTGGCGAGCAGATCACGGTCTTCATCGTGCCCGCCCCCTGGGCCACGACCCCCGCGGACGACCTGCGCGCCGCCCTCGTCGAGCAGCTCCGCCTGGCCATCGGCCCCATCGCCACCCCCGGCCGGGTGTGGTTCGTGTCGGGCCTGCCGCGCACCCGCACCGGCAAGCTGCTGCGCCGGGTCCTGCGCCACCTCTGCGACGGCGGGACCCGCCCGAGCGACGACGACCTCGCTGACATCGCCGATCCGTCTGTCGTGGACGAGATCCTCGAAGTGATTCAACCCGATCGCCTGCGCCAACGCGCAGACTGAGCAAGGAGGCCCCGTGTCCACCCCCGATCCCGACGACGCGCTGGACCCGGCGGCCAAGGCTGCCCACGATCAGGCTGAGGCCGCCCGCGCGGACCACATGCGCGACGAGCAGAAGCACCATGCCTACTGGCGGACCAACCTGACCGTGGTCGGCATCTTGCTGGTCATCTGGGCACTGGTCTCCTACGGCGCGGGCATTGTGTTCGCGCCGTTCCTCGATCAGATGAACCTGCCGGGGACCCACTTCCCGCTCGGATTCTGGTTTGCCCAGCAAGGCGCCATCTACACCTTTGTCGTGCTGATCTTCGCCTACGTCATCATCATGAACCGCATCGAGAAGTCGTCGGGTCTCTCCGACTGAACGAGCCCATTCGGCTCGGTCGCCCGGGCCTTCCACCCAGCTGAATCCCGCGGCAGCCCCGGCCGCGACAGGAGAGGTGCGCCATGAGCGTGCAGATGTGGACCTTCCTCATCGTCGGAGCGAGCTTCCTGCTCTACATCGCCATTGCCGTGTGGTCCCGCGCGGGCTCCACCAAGGAGTTCTACGTCGCCGGTGGCGGCGTTCATCCCGTTGCCAACGGCATGGCCACCGCCGCGGACTGGATGAGCGCCGCGTCGTTCATCTCCATGGCCGGGATCATCAGCTTCGCCGGCTACGACGGCAGCGTCTATCTGCTCGGCTGGACCGGCGGCTACGTGCTCCTCGCCCTGTTGATCGCGCCGTATCTGCGCAAGTTCGGCAAGTTCACGGTCCCCGACTTCGTGGGTGATCGCTACTACTCGAGCGTCGCGCGCGTCGTCGCTGTCGTCGCCGCCATCTTCGTCTCGTTCACCTACGTGGCGGGTCAGATGCGCGGGGTCGGCGTCGTGTTCTCGCGCTTCCTCGAGGTCGACATCACCACCGGCGTCGTGATCGGCATGTGCCTGGTGTTCTTCTACGCCGTCCTCGGCGGCATGAAGGGCATCACGTACACCCAGGTCGCCCAGTACTGCATCCTCATCTTCGCGTTCATGCTCCCGGCGATCTTCATCAGCATCCTGCTGACCGCCAACCCCATCCCCCAGCTCGGCTTCGGCGGTCTGCTCGCCGGCGACGTGGGCTCGGTGATCGCGGGTGGCGACAGCGTGAGCCTGCTCGAGAAGCTCAACGGCCTGCACGCCGAGCTCGGGTTCGCGCCCTACACCGAGGGCAAGAAGGGCACCATCGACATGGTCGCCATCACCGCGGCACTCATGGTCGGCACCGCGGGCCTGCCCCACGTCATCGTGCGCTTCTACACGGTGCCCAGGGTCAAGGACGCGCGGATCTCCGCCGGCTGGGCGCTGCTCTTCATCGCCATCCTCTACACCTCCGCCCCCGCGGTCGGCGCCTTCGCCCGCACCAACCTCATCGCCACCGTGAGCGACGCCCACTACACCGAAGAGACGGTCGATGCTGGGGAAGAGCAGGCCAAGGTGCTGCCCGAGTGGTTCCGCCGCTGGGAGGAGACGGGGCTGCTGGCCTGGGTCGACAAGAACGGCGACGGCAAGGTGCAGTACACCGCCGGCAACGCCTTCGAGGGCAAGCCCCAGTTCCTCGCCGAGATGGAGGGCGTCGCCCGTGGCGCGAGCGGCGAGCGCCTCGTCGCCAACGCCCTGTCCGACGGCACGAACGAGCTGTACATCGACCGCGACATCATGGTGCTCGCCAACCCCGAGATCGCCCAGCTCCCCGCCTGGGTCATCGCGCTGGTCGCCGCGGGCGCCCTGGCTGCGGCCCTGTCCACCGCCGCCGGTCTGCTGCTGGTCGTGTCCACCTCCATCAGCCACGACCTGCTCAAGCGCACCTTCTGGCCGACCATCTCCGAGAAGGGCGAGCTCATGGCGGCCCGGTTCTCCGCTGCCGTCGCGGTGCTCATCGCCGGCTACTTCGGCATCTACCCGCCCGGCTTCGTCGCCCAGGTGGTCGCGTTCGCCTTCGGCCTGGCCGCGTCCAGCTTCTTCCCCGCGATCGTGCTCGGCATCTTCACCAAGTGGGCCAACCGCGAGGGTGTCATCGCCGGCATGCTGACCGGCCTGACGTTTACGACCATCTACATCGTGCTCTTCAAGTTCGGTGGGATCCCCGCCGACTATCAGCTGCTCGGCATCAGCCCCGAGGGCATCGGCACCGTCGGCATGCTGGTCAACTTCGTCGTCACCATCGGCGTGTCCCTGGCCACCCCTCGGCCCCCCGAGTCCGTCCAGGAGATGGTCGAGTCCATCCGCCTGCCGACCGGTGCCGGTGAGGCCTCTGACCACTGATCCCTCGTCCTGATTCCCACTGACCGCCCCACGCGTCCCCGGAGGTCGCCATGCTCGAGATCCGCCCTGTGTCCGCGCTCTTCCTCGCCACGAGCCTCTCCCTCGCTGCCGGCCCGGCCCTCGCCGCAGACCCGCCCGCGGAGGCCGAGTCCGCCACCGACGATGCGAAGGGCGGCCTGCCGTCCCCCGGCTGGCCCGGACCGGCGGAGCGCAAGAGCTACAAGCCCATGAAGCACGACTTCGACGCGGACGGCGAGCAGTGGGTGCGGTTCATCGCCTGGCAACAGCTGTGGGTCCGGGCGATGGAGATGAATCCCGACACCCAGGTGAACGGCAATGACCGTGATCTGGCCGTGGACATCGGCATTCGCCGGGCGCGCGGACTGGTCGTCGCCCAGCCGTTCCCGAAGACCCAGTTCCTGTTCCACTTCGGCATCAACAACCAGACGTTCAACAATGCGCGCAAGCCCCAGCTCTACATCCACGATCTGTGGGCCAGCTACACCCTGGACAAGGAAGGCGTCATCACCCTGGGCGCAGGCCTGCACTACTTCAACGGCGTGAGCCGCCTGGCGAATGCGAGCACGCTCAACTTCCTCGCCCTCGACGCGCCGATCTCCAACTGGACCACCATCGAGCGCACGGATCAGTTCGCGCGGATGATGGGACTGTTCGCCAAGGGGCACAAGGGCCGCTTCCAGTACCGCGTGGCGCTGAACAAGCCGTTCACCCCCAGCACCACCCCGGCGCCGGACGGGCCCGGCGAGTACAACCCCCAGGCCGACACCCTGGCGACCGCCGGCTACGTCGAGCTGCACCTCGACGAGAAGGAGTCGGACCTCCTGCCGTACAAGGTCGGCACCTACCTGGGCAAGAAGTCGGTGTTCAACATCGGGCTGGGCTGGCACTACCACCCGAAGGGCAGCGCCACCGCGGACAGCGCCGGCGAGCTCACGCCGATCGACCAGGTGGCGCTTGGAATCGACGTCTTCGCCGATCAGCCGGTGGGTGAGGACGGCGCGGCGTTCACCGCGTACGTCGGCTACTGGTACCACGACTTCGGGCCCGACAATGTCCGCAACGTCGGCATCATGAACATCGGCGCCGGCGGGTCGAGCTTCAACGGAGCGGGCAATGCCTACCCGATCCTCGGCACGGGCCACCACGTCTACGCCCAGGCGGGCTTCCTGCTTCCCGGGCGCCCCGGCGGCATCCAGATCCAGCCCTATGCGACCACCCAGTTCTCGATCATGGAGGCGCTGGGCTCTCCGATGGTCGCGCCAGAAGCGGGGGTGAACTGGTTCATCGAGGGCCACCACGTCAAGATCACGACCCACTGGCGCAACCGCCCGGTCTACGCTGCTGGGGCCGACCCGACCGTCGAGAGCCGGGCCAACGAGTTCATCACCCAGTTCGCGATGTTCCTGTAGGAGGGAGACATGTCCTGGCGACAGACCTGGACCCGAGCCAGCGAGGACCCCGAAGGCTACTGGCTCGAGCAGGCGAAGCGCGTGCCGTGGACCCGGGCGCCCAGCAAGGCGCTCACCCACGTCGACGGCGTCGAGCGCTGGTTCGCCGACGGGCACCTCAACACCGCCGAGGCCTGCCTCGACCACCACGTCGACCACGGTCGCGGCGACCAGGACGCGCTCATCTGGGACAGCCCGGTCAGCGGTCAGTCCCGCCGCTACACCTACCGCGAGCTCCGCGACGAGGTCGCCCGGGTGGCGGGCGGCCTGCGCGCGCTGGGCGTCGAGCAAGGCGACCGGGTCATCATCTACATGCCGATGGTGCCCGAGGCGGCCATCGCCATGCTCGCCTGCGCCCGCATCGGCGCCGTGCACAGCGTCGTCTTCGGTGGCTTCGCGCCCAACGAGCTCGCCGTGCGCATCGACGATGCCCGCCCCAAGGTGTTGCTGACCGCCACCTGTGGCATCGAGATCCAGCGGGTGATCCCGTACCTGCCGCTGGTCGAGGCCGCGATCGCCCAGTCCGATCATCCCCCGGTGCACACCGTCGTGCTCCCCCGGGAGCAGGCGCCGCTGCAGACCTCGATGGAGGTCCTGACCTGGGCCCAGGCCTTCGCCGATGCCGACCCGGTCGATCCGGTCCCCGTGCCCGCCACCCACCCGCTCTACGTGCTCTACACCTCGGGCACGACCGGCCGTCCCAAGGGGGTCGTGCGCGACCACGGCGGCCACGCGGTCGCGCTGATGACCTCGCTCGAGCAGGTCTACGGCGTGCAGCCCGGCGACGTCTACTGGGCCGGCAGCGACGTCGGCTGGGTCGTGGGCCACAGCTACATCGTCTACGGCCCGCTCATGTACGGCTGTACGACCATCATGTACGAGGGCAAGCCCGTGCGGACGCCGGACGCCGGCGCGTTGTGGCGGGTCATCGACCAGTACCAGGTCAACGTGTTCTTCACCGCCCCCACGGCGTTCCGCGCGGTGCGCAAGGAGGACCCGGACGCCGCGCTGATGCGCCGCTACGACCAGTCCAGCCTGCGCGCCCTCTTCCTTGCGGGCGAGCGCCTCGACCCCTCCACCCTCGAGTGGCTGGAGGGCCTGGTCGACGTGCCCGTGGTCGACCACTGGTGGCAGACCGAGACCGGCTGGCCCATCGTCGGACGCCCCCTCGGCCTCGACGACCTGCCCGGCAAGGCGGGCTCGGCGGGGGTGCCCATCCCCGGGTGGGACGTGCGCGTGCTGCGCCCCGACGCCAGCGAAGCCGACCCCGGCGAGCAGGGAGCCGTCGTCATCAAGCGCCCGCTGCCCCCGGGCATGCTGCAGACCCTTTGGGAGGACGAGTCTCGATTCCGGGCGTCCTACCTCGATCCCTGGCCGGGCTTCTACCACACGTCCGACGGCGGCTACCTCGACGAGGACGGCTACGTGCACATCCTCGGCCGCACCGACGATGTCATCAACGTCGCGGGCCACCGCCTGTCCACCGGCGAGATGGAGGAGGTCGTCGCGGCCAACGCGGCGGTCGCCGAGTGCGCGGTCATCGGTATCCACGACGACCTCAAGGGTCAGATCCCCTTCGGTCTCGTCGTGCTCAAGGACGGCGCGGACATCAGCGCCGAGGCGCTCGAGCAGGAGCTGGTCCAGGCGGTGCGCGCCCAGATCGGCCCCATCGCCTGCTTCCGCCAGGCGGTCGTGGTCCAGCGCCTGCCCAAGACCCGCTCCGGCAAGATCCTGCGCCGCACGCTCCGCGAGCAGGTCGACACCGGCAAGGCCAAGGTGCCCGCGACCATCGACGATCCTGCGATCCTCGACGAGATCAAGGCCGTGCTGCAGGGCCGGGGGATCGGCGCGCTGGGGTGAGGCGGGTCGGCGACGAGCGGCTACAGCGGGAGCCGGAGCCCCCATGACCCTCCCCGACGCCCTCTACCTGCCCGACGGCGCCCTCTTCGTGCCCACGGCGCTGACCATCGGGCCGTGGAGCGCCCAGCTGCAGCACGGCGGGCCGCCCTCGGGCCTGCTCGCGCGGGCGCTGGCGACCCACGGCGAGGACGCGGATGCCTTCGACCTGCTCCGGCTGACCGTGGACCTGCTCCGGCCGATCCCGCTGGTGCCGATGCGGGTCCGGGTGGACGTGCTCCGGGCCGGGCGGGAGGCGCACTGGCTCACGGGCACCC
>CALATR010000615.1 GCA_937891875.1 uncultured Pseudomonadota bacterium
CGCCAGACCCCTGCACGTGCTCGCCGATCCCGAGCGCGTCGCCACCCTGCTCGCGTCCCTGCGCGCGGATCCCCCACCCACCCTGCGCGGCATCTGGTGGTTCCGCCTGCCCACTCGCCAGGACGACCTGGGCTGGTCCGCGGCGACCCTCTCCGCGGTTCGCCACGGGGATGCGCTGGTGCACGACCTGCAGCTCCAGTCCGGGCCCGTCGGCGACCGCACCGACCTGTGCCTGCACAACGCGGGCAACGTCTTCGCCTGGCCCGCCCCCATCCCGGTCGAGCGCGGGCATGTCGGCGGTGGACGCCAGGGGTGGACCTTCTCCCTCGCCCGCGGATCCCTCCTCCCGCCGCCCCTCTCCCCACCGCTCCAGCCCGGCGAGACCCGCTGCGTCGGCTGGACCCGCTCCATGTTGGTGACCCATGCGCCCTGACCGCCTCTTCGTCCCCTTGCTCGCCGTGGCCCTGGGCGTGTGCGCCCCCGCGGCCGCACTCGCCTGCGGGCCGTACTTCTCGGTGCCGGTGCTCGGCGGGGGCGGGGTGGTGCCCGGGGACGTGCCCGAGGATCGCTTCCAGCACGCGGTCGCGCGCTGGGCCGCTCAGAACGATGTGGGGATCGAGCCTCGCCTCGTGCGCACGGGCGAGGGCGATCGGGTGGCGGCTGCGCGGGTGCTGGACGCCGCCCGGCTCGACGCCTACCTCGCGGCGCGGACGGCGGGAGTGGAGCTCGATCCTGAACGATTCCCGGCGGAGATGGTCCTCTACCAGCGCGGCGTGGTCGCCCTGAACCAGGATCGGCTCGCCGACGCGCGCGCCGCCTTCCGTGCGGTGCTCGCCCTGCCCGATGCCGAGCGTCAGAACCGGGCGACCTGGGCCGCCTACATGCTCGGCGCTATCGAGGATCGGGGGGAGGACCGGGTCTCCGCCCTGCGCAAGGTCCGCGAGCTCGCCGCAGCGGGCGCCCACGATGATCTCGGGCTCGCCGCGGCCTCCTTCCGCCGCGAGGCGGACGAGCTGTCTGCGCATCGCCCGGCGGAGGCTCTGGAGGCCTGCGGGAACTACGTCGCCCTCGGCGGCACGCTCGGCTGCGCCACCGGACTGAAGTCGCTCACCCGGAGCGCGCTCGCCACCCCCGACGGACGGCTGCGAGCCAGCCGGCTGCCGGCCGCCGCGTCCCTCGTCACCCTGCTGCTCGACAGCCGCTCGCCCTGGGACCGCAGCCCCGAGCGCGATGCGGAGGCCCGCGGCTTCCTGCAGGCGATGGAGGGCTCGCCGGTCGCCGCCCCGCTCGCCGGACGCCTCGCCTGGGTCGCCCTGTGGCTCGACGAGCCTGCGCTGGCCCGGACCTGGGTCGGCCGTGCCCAGCGCGACGATGCCGTTGCCGCCTGGATCGACGGCAAGCTGAAGCTCCGCGACGGCGATCTGGACGGCGCCGCGACCGCCTTCGTGCGCGCGAGTGAAGGCCTGAACGCCGCCACGATGTGCGCCCACCACTACGCCGACGCCCGCCGGGCGGTCCTGGTCGAGCTGGGCGTGGTCCGCATGGCCCAGGATCGCCCGGTCGAGGCCATGGACGCCTTCCTCGACGGCGGTGACTGGATGGACGCGGCGTGGGTCGGCGAGCAGGTGCTCACCACCGCCGAGCTGAAGGCGCTGGTCGACCGCCGCGCCCCCGTCGTGCAGGGCTTCGACGTCGATGCCTACGGTCTCTCCGGCTACCTCCCCATGCTCGCGGGCGGCGAGGACCTGCCCGAGGACGCCGCTCCCGCACTGCTCCGCGGCCTGCTGGGTCGCCGCCTGGTGCGCGAGGGCAGGCTCGCCGAGGCCCGCCCCTACCTGCCTCCCGACGCCGCGCCCCACCTCGACCAGGTGACCGCCGATCTGGCGCTTGGACGCGACACTTCGCGCAGTGACTCCGACCGCGGCGCGGCCCTGTGGCGGGCGGCCTTCACCCTGAAGATGCAGGGCTGGGCGCTGTCGGCGACCGAGCTCGAGCCCGACCAGCGCGTGCTCGGCGGGTGGTACCCGGGGGCCGACACCGCAGCGCAGCGCTACGGCACCGAACGCTACGGCTTCGACCAGCCCGGTGCCCTCGACCCCACCGCCGCCGAGCGCCAGCGCGCGGCCGCCCACGGCGAGCACGGGCGCCGCTACCACTTCGTCTACACCAGCTACGATCTCGCCCATGAGGGGATCGACCTCATGCCGGCCGGACATCCGGACCTGCCCCAGGCCGCCTGCATCGCCGGCCACTGGATGCGCCGCCGGGACGCGACGCAGAGCTACCACATGTGGAACACCCTGCGCCGGCGCGCCCCCGATCATCCCCTCGGCAAGGCGCTAGCCGGACGGACCGGCTGGTGGGGGCTGCAGGACGACGGCACCTGCGCGATGCCCGATGGCTCGCCGGTGCCGACCAGCTCGTGCAGCAGCCTGCCGGCGCCCTGGACCTGGGCCTGGCTCGCCCTGCCGATCCTGGTGCGCCGGCGCCGACGGTGATCAGTTGGTCATCGCGTGGATCCAGGCGTCGTACATGATGGGCACGCCGGCGGACTTGGGCTGACAGCCGTCCGCGCCCATCGACTGGTGCTCGGAGCACTTCGTCCCTGCCGGCGGCGGGGTGTCGGTGCTGAACAGGCGATCGCTGGCGCCGAACGGCCCGCCCGGATCGGCGTCCACGAAGGTGCTCGGTGCGCCCAGGCCCCAGGCGTCGAACACGTCGGGGCTGTAGTCCCAGGCGTTCTCGTCCTCGTGCACCAGGGCATAGGAGCGGGAGGCCGGGGTCGCGCGGGTGGTCTCGTCCCCGTCGCCGAAGCCGTCGCCGTCGGTGTCCTCGCCGGTGAAGCCCCACGGCGCGACCACCTGCTCCAGGCAGTAGTTCGTCTTGGCGACGTTCACGGCACAGGTCTCATCGAACTCGTCCAGCGGGCAGCACTGCTGGTCGCCGCTGCAGTCGCCGGGCGCGGTGCAGACGACCGCCACGCTCGGGTCTGCGACGATGTTGACGGTCTGGCCCACCCCCTTCGAGAAGTAGAGGACCCGGTCGACCTCGTGGTCGCGGGCGATGAGCCCGGCCATGCCGCCGCCCTGGGAGAAGCCGGAGATCGCCATCTCCTCCCACAGGGGCTTGTGGGTCGACAGGTCGTAGTACGCGTCCCAGCCCCCGGCCGGGTACTGCTGGTCGAGCGTGTAGAGCAGGGCGGCGAGCCGGTTCTCGATCGACTCCTCGGGATCCATGTCGAAGTCGGCGGAGAAATCGTCTCCGGTGAGCAGCTCGAGGCGGACCTCCTCGTTGCAGTTGCCCGCCCGGCGCTCGCGGCTCGGACAGGTGCAGCGGTCGGAGACCGAGACGTTGTTGAGGTAGGCGAGGCTGATGTAGCGGTAGCCGGCGTCCACCGCCGCTTCTCCGATGTTCTCGGTGTTGGTCGGCTTCCCGGCGGTGCCGCCCAGGTGGACCCACAGGGGCAGTCCGGCGGCGCCGGTGTTGGGCGCCATCACGACGTGCCGCTTGTCGAGGTTTCCGCTGATCGTGCCGCTGGGGTCAGCGCAGTCGGCGCGCACGCCCAGCTCGGTGCCGGCGATCCCGCCAGGCGTCGTGAACGACTTGGACCCGACGCACGGACCGCTGGGGGTGGTCACGCCCATGTCGGCGACGTACGCGGCGCAGGTCGCGCCATAGTGGGTGTTCACCGCAGGGGCGCCCGGGGCGGCGCCAGGGACGGCGGGCTCGCAGGCGCCCAGGAGGACGGTCATCGAGACGAGGGTCAGGCGGGTCATGGCTGCTCCGTACGCAGGGTGTGCGTACGGGCATTCGTCTCAGTCGACCGAGATCCGACGCGGACTCTGATAATGGCCGTCCTCACGCCGCAGCAGCTGGCGGATGAGGTCGTTGGCCAGGCTGCTGGCGCCGAAGCGGAACCAGTGCGGGTCCAGCCAGTCGCTGCCCAGGGTCTCCGCGACCAGCACCAGGTAGTGCAGGGCCAGCTTGGCGTCGCGGATGCCGCCGGCAGGCTTCATGCCCACCTGCACGCCGGTCTCCAGGTAGTGGTCGCGGATGGCCTCCAGCATGACCAGGGTCACCGGAAGCGTGGCTGCGGGGCTGATCTTGCCGGTGCTGGTCTTGATGAAGTCCCCGCCCGCGTCGATGCCGATCCGGCTGGCGCGGGCGACGTTCTCCAGCGTCTGCAGCTCGCCGGTCTCCAGGATGACCTTGAGCCGCGCCGGACCGCACGCCTCCTTCGTGGCTGCGATCTCGTCGTAGACGGCGCCGTAGTCGCCGCGCAGGAAGGCCCCGCGGTCGATGACCATGTCGATCTCGTCAGCGCCCATCTCGACCGTGCGGCGCACCTCGTCGAGCTTGAGCGGCAGCGGCGACTGTCCCGAGGGGAACGACGTCGCGACCGCGGCGATCTTCACCGGGCTGTCCGCGCCCAGGGTCCGCCGGGCGACCGGCACCAGGTTCGGGTACACGCACACCGCGGCCGTGTGGGGGAAGTCGGGGCGCTCGGGGTGCGGATGCATCGCCTTTCTGCACAGGGCCTCGACCTTGCCGGGCGTGTCCATGCCCTCGAGCGTCGTGAGGTCGACCATCGACAGGGCGAGGCGCAGCAGGCGCTCCTTGGTCGTGGTCTTGATGCTGCGCTTGCGGACCCTGTCGACCCGGGTCTGCACCATGGCGGCGTCGACCCGGGGGATCGGTGGGGCAGGGGACTGGTGCCAGGGGCTCTGGGCCATGGGCTCCTCTCTCGGTGGACGGTGAGCCTAGCAGGGTGCAGGGTGCGTGATGCTCCTCCGTGTGCCGACACAAGGAGGGACAGGAGGGACGCATGCGAGTTGCGCCGATCATGGTGCTGCTCTTCGCCACCGGATGCAGCGAGTGGGGCCTGGGCGCCCTGCCCGATGATCTGGAGCAGTCCCTCGTCGCCGATCCGCCGCACCTCGAGTTCGAGCCCGGCCCGCGGGGTACTACCGCGTTGTTGACGTTCACCCTGGAGAACCTCGATGAGCGGCCCGTCACCATCGACGGGATCACGGTCGACGTCGCCCACACCGAGCTCTTCCGGCCTCCCAGCTGGCCCTACACCCTGGCTGCCGGCGACAAGCTCGAGCTCTCGGTCAGCGCCGAGCGCCGGGAGCTGGCGCAGAACGGCGAGATCCTGATCGCGGCGGCGACGCGTCGCGGCGCACCCCCTCGGGTGACGGTCAGCGGCTCGACCCTGATGCCCGACCTGCGCATGCTCGACGTGGAGCTCGGCGGAGGGCGCATCGACTGCGACACGGTCGTCGGCCGCGCCACGGTGCGCAACGTCGGCACGGCGCTGGGCCGGGTCAGCGGTGTGACCGCGGAGAAGCCCTGGCTGACCGCCAACCTGGCGACCGCGCCCTACGAGCTCGCGCCGGGGGCGTCCGTCGCCATCGGTCTCACCGCCCGTCCCAAGCAGGCGGGGGAGGCGACCTCGCTGCTCGACGTGCGCACGTCCGAGGGCACGCTCACCGGCCTCGTCTCGGTGGAGGGCTTCGTCGGTGACTTCGTGACCGACCGCTTCTACCAGGACCAGGCCCGCGCCGGACAGCCCGTGGAGCTGCTGATCCACATCGACCGCAGCCCGTCCATGGACGACGAGCTGGAGGCAGTCATGGCCGACGCCGCGCTGCTGCTCGAGCCCCTGTCCGAGGTCGACTGGCGCGCTGGCGTCGTCATCGGCGAGCCCAACGGCTGCGTGCTCGGCGGCGTCGTCTCTACCGAGGAGGAGCTGGTCGCGGCGCTCGATCGGGCCCGCGCCATCCCGTGGGCCCACCACACCGAGGCGCCCTACCAGGCGCTGCCCATGGAGATCGTGCGGACCGGTGCCCGGCACTGCAACGAAGACCTGTTGATCGGTGGAAACCTGAACTTGATCGTCATCTCTGACGAGGCGGATCAGAGCGCGTTCAGCTGGGAGGTCGGCCTGACCGAGGCCCGCGGCATGCGTCCGGACCTGATGGTGCACAGCATCGTCGGACCGCCGCCCCGCGGCTGCGGCAACGCCCGGGTCGGAGAGGGCCACATCGAGGCGGCGTGGGCCACCGGCGGCGAGGTGCGCTCGATCTGCGAGCCGTTCTACCGGACCCTCGAGAGCGTCGGCGAGGCCCTGCAGTCCGACCGCCGCCGCTGGCGCCTGTCCCGCGAGCCGGTCGCCGACTCCATCGATGTCGAGATCGACGGCGTGCCCACCGACGCCTTCACCTGGCACCCGGAGGTCCGCAGCGTCGAGCTGTGGACCGCGCCGCCCGCCGGCGCGCAGATCGACATGACCTACCAGGTGGACGCCCCCTGCTTCGGGCGCTGACCGCACTGCTGTGCCCGCTCGCGCGCGCCCTGTGCGAGCCCACCCACCGACTGCGATTCGATCCCGTCCAGGACGCGATCTCCGCCTGGCACGCCGCCTGCTCCCCTCCAGGGTGAGGAGGTCGCCATGCGTACCTTGATCCTGTGTGTCGCCGTGCTCTCCCTCGGTGCCTGCAAGAAGGCCCCCGAGGCTGCGGCCGAGCCCGCCCTGACCGCCGCCGCTGCGGTCACGTCCGAGTCCGAGCAGGCGGCCGACGTCGCTGCCGAGCCCTGCGAGGACGCCGCCGACGAGGTCATGGAGCAGCGCCCCGACGTGGCCCGCAAGGAGCTGCGCGAGGAGCCCGGTGCGCCTGGCTGCCCCAAGACCCCGCCGCTGGTGGACGAGACGCCCCAGCCCGAGGTGCCCGTGCAGCCGGACCTCCCGCAGTAGCGGCTACCGAGCCCGCGCTCGCCCCTGGCGTGACCGGGCCCCGGCGCTAGCAGAGTCAGCCAGGAGGACCTCGTGGCTGACTCTCTGATCGACGTGGGCAACGGCTTCTACAACGTCCGCGGCTCGTTCCGGATCCTCGGTGTGGTCGACATCGGCACCCAGATGTCGCTGGTGCGCAAGGCCGACGGCCGCTTCCTCGTGCTCGACGGCTACACCATCGACGGGGACCTCGCCCGGAAGGTCATGGACCTGACCGA
Organism: uncultured Pseudomonadota bacterium; assembly: GCA_937891875.1. GTDB lineage: Bacteria > Myxococcota_A > UBA796 > UBA796 > REDI01. The sequence continues at coordinate 7,015 of CALATR010000615.1, forward strand.
CGGCGGGGAGGCGGTCGACGCGGTGCTGCACCTGCACCCGTTCCACACCCTCCACGTCAAGGCCACCCACGAGCGCTTTCCTGCCGCGAAGCACTACGGCACGGCGCGGCACAAGCGCAAGGCGCCCGAGATCCCGTGGGAGGAGCCCGAGACCGACAGCGAGGAACTGCACGCCTTGTTCGCCGAGGATCTGACGTTCTCCGTGCCTCGCGGGGTCGACCTCATCCCCGAGAACGAGAACCTGCACTTCGCCTCGGTCCTCGCCGTGCACCCCGCCTCCCGCACCCTGCACGTCGACGACACGCTCATGTTCAACAAGCTCCCCATCGTCGGCGGGGTCGGCTTCCACCCCACCCTCAAGCAGGTGCTCCAGCCGAGGCCCGGCGCCGTCGCCGAGTTCCGCGCCTGGACCGACGAGCTGGTCGCCCTGTGCGAGGACGTCGACAACCTCTGCGCCGCCCACACCAGGCCCCTGCTGAACGTCAGCCAGGACGGTCCGCCGCTGGCTGCCCGGGTGCGCGACGCGATCGGCAAGATCGACAAGACCCTGGCGGGACACGAGAAGAAGTACGGCTGATCGCAGCAGGCACGCGAACTGCCGGCAGGCGCTCAGAACCCGAACAATCCCAGGGCCGCCCCGCCCACCAGCCAGATGGCCGCGATGGGCGCGAGCACGGTGAGGACCTGGTCGACGACGCCCTTTCCGTGGTCGTGATCGTGCCCGCCGCCGCCGGATCCTCCCAGCGCCAGCACCGTCATGCCGCCGCTGACCCCGACGGCGACCAGGTTCAGGACGAAGGTGGTGTCGAAGGTGAAGGCGTTCTGCTCCGCGCCTCCACCGGCCGTCTGGGGCAGCAGACCGAGCAGGTCGAAGCCGAAGTGCAGGAGCAGGGCGCTCGCCACCAGGGCGACCAGGAACAGGCCGAGGATGTACAGCGCCATCCTCCAGCCGTAGTAGCGGGCCTGGATTCGCAGGACCGGCAGCACGACGAGATCGCTGAACAGGAAGGCCATCACGCCGGCAAAGGACACGCCACGCTCGTAGAGCACGGCGGCGAGCGGCACATTGCCCATCGACCCGATGAAGGTGAAGAACGCGGCGAGGGGCGCGACGGTGGCCTGGGCGACGATCTGCCAGATCGACAGCGGCGCTTCCTGGCCGGTGCCGGGGAAGAGCCAGGCGAAGAAGGCGTCGGGCACGAACACGCTGATCAGCCCGGCCACGGTGAAGCCGATGAGCACGTCCTTCCAGACCATGCCCCACTCCATGTGGTAGCTGTGGGCGACCTTGCGCCAGCCGGCGAGGCTGCCCAGCTGTTCCCAGACACCCGGGATTTCCTCGTCGTCTCCGTGGTGATGGTGCTCCTCTCCGCGATTGCGCGCGGCCTCGATCCACCCCTTGGGGCGGGTCAGGGCGACCAGCCCGGCGGTGATCGCGATGAGCAGGATCCCACCGATGTACTCGCCCACGACGAAGTGCCAGGACAGGAACACGGCGATGACCACGCCCAGCTCGATCACCAGGTTGGTCGAGGCCAGCAGGAAGGCCAGCGAGGCGACGAAGCCCGCGCCCTTCTGGAACAGGGCGCGGGTGGTGGCCAGGGCGGAGAAGCTGCACGAGCTGCTGACGACGCCGAAGCCCGTGGCGATGCCTACCGTTCGCAGGGAGTCCCCGCCGAGCACACGCTGCATGCGCTCGCGGGTGACGAAGACCTGGATCGCGGCGCTCACCGCGTAGCCCAGGACGAAGGCCCACAGCGCCATCCAGAACCATCCGAGGGAGGTCATGGCGGCGTCGTGCCACAGGGAGAAGGCGTTCATGGCGGGGGCGGGGAATCCGTTCCCGATCCGGTTAGCCGGCCACCTCCCCGGAGCCCCGTGTCCAGCGCCCCCCTCGTAAGGCTGCTCGCGTATCTGGCGCCCCAGCGGCCGGCGCTCCTCGCCGCGACCGTGCACAGCGTGCTCAACAAGGTGTTCGACCTGGCGCCGCCGCTGCTGATCGGCCTGGCCGTCGACACGGTGGTCGAGCGGGATGCGAGCTTCCTCGCCTCGATCGGCGTGGTCTCGGTCCTCTCCCAGCTCATCGTGCTCGCGGTCCTGACCTTCCTCATCTGGGGCCTCGAGAGCGTCTTCGAGTACCTGCTCAACCGCACCTGGCGAAACCTCGCCCAGACCACCCAGCACGAGCTGCGCCTGGACGCCTACCGCCACGTGCAGAGCCTGGGCATGGGCTGGTTTGCCGAGCGGCGCACCGGCAACCTGCTGTCCATCCTCAACGACGACGTCAACCAGCTGGAGCGCTTCCTCGACGTCGGCGCCAACGACCTCATCCAGGTGACCACCACCTGCATCACGGTCGGTGCGGTCTTCTTCTGGGTCAGCCCGACCGTCGCCCTGCTCGCCGTGCTCCCGGTGCCGGTGATCCTGTGGGGCAGCTTCCAGTTCCAGCGCCGCATCGCCCCCCGCTACGCCGACGTCCGCGAGCGGGCCTCCCGGGTCAGCGGCCAGCTGTCGATGAACCTGTCGGGAATCGAGACCATCAAGGCGTTCGTGGCGGAAGATCGCGAGGTCCAGCGCGTGCGGGACCTCTCCGACGCCTACCGCCAGGCCAATCGCGGCGCCATCTCCTTGTCCAGCGCGTTCTCCCCGCTGATCCGCATGGCCATCCTGGTGGGCTTCACCGCCACCCTGGTCTGGGGGGGCTGGCTCGTGCTCGACGATCAGCTCGCCGTGGGCAGCTACTCGGTGCTGATCTTCCTCACCCAGCGCCTGCTGTGGCCGCTCACCCGACTCGGCCAGACCTTCGACCTGTACCAGCGCGCCATGGCCAGCACCAAGCGCATCCTCGATCTGCTCGACGAGCCCGTCACCCTCGATGACGGTGCCGTCGAGCTGCCCCGCGGCTCGGTCGCCGGTCACCTGCGCTTCGAGGGCGTGGGCTTCCGCTACCCCGGCGCCGAGCGCCTCGTGCTGGACGGGGTCGACGTCGACATTCCGGCCGGGTTCACGGTCGCTGTCGTCGGACCCACCGGGGCGGGCAAGAGCACCCTGCTCCGCCTCGTGCTGCGCCTGCACGATCCGACCGCGGGCCGCGTCACCCTGGACGGTCGCGACATCCGCGAGCTGAAGATCGGGGACCTGCGCCGCTGCATGGGGCTCGTCAGCCAGAACGTGTTCCTGTTCGACGGAACCGTGGCTGACAACCTCCGCTATGGGCGAGAGGACGCCACCGACGACGAGGTGGTCGCCGCCGCCCGGGCGGCGGAGGCCCACGACTTCGTGATGCAGCTTCCCGACGGCTATGACACCCTCGTCGGCGAGCGCGGCCAGAAGCTCTCCGGCGGCCAGCAGCAGCGCCTCTCCATCGCCCGCGCCCTGCTCGCCGATCCGCCCATCCTGGTGCTCGACGAGGCGACCAGCGCGGTCGACAACGAGACCGAGGCGGCCATCCAGCGCTCGCTGGAGCGCGCCGCCAAGGGCCGCACCACGCTCGTCATCGCCCACCGCCTGTCGACCATCCGCCACGCCGACCACATCGTCGTGCTCGACCAGGGGCGGGTCGTCGAGGAGGGTCGCCACGACGAGCTGCTGGAGCGCGACGGGGCCTATGCTCGCCTGTGGGCCGTGCAGACCGGGGCCCGCGCCACCACCGCCGAGGAGCTCGCTCGATGATCCCGCTGCTGCTCACCCTCTCCGCGGTCGCCGCCTGCCCCGAGACCACCGTCGCAGACCTGGTCGCCGAGGTCCCGGCGCCTGCGATCGTCGTCCTCGGCGAGCGCCACGGCGAGCGGAAGGAGCTGCGACGCGCTGCGGA
>CALATR010000616.1 GCA_937891875.1 uncultured Pseudomonadota bacterium
CCGGGTGCCGCTGACCGCGCGGCGGGCCGAGGATCTCGGGGAGGTCGCGGCGCGGTGGGCGGACAAGCTCCAGCGGGAGCGACCGCGCCTGGCGGCGGTGGCGGCGACGGCGGCGGCGCTGGACCGGGGACCGTGCCGGGCGACCTGGACCGGCAGCACCCTGGACGGGCTCATCGCCTGGCTGCGCAGCGGGCCGGAGGCGGATCCGGGAGGCTCTGTGCCGGTCCCGCACGACGTCGCGCCGGGCACGCCGAGGTGGAGTCCGCCGGCCCATCCCTGGCGACGGAGGCGCTTCTGGAGCGACGTGCTGGCGCGCGCTGCGGGGGAGCGGGCGGCGCGCCGGGTGGAGGACGGATCCGATCGGTCTATCGAGCGCGTCCTGCTCGATGCGATCGCGGAGCTTGTCGGCCACGAGGTGGGCCGCGACGACGACCTGCGCGCGGTCGGGCTGGACTCGCTGGCGGTGGTCGAGCTGATCCAGGCCGTGCAGCGCGACACCGGGCTGGTCATCTACCCGAGCGAGCTCGCCGAGCACGTCACCGTCGCCCACCTCGCCGAGCACCTGGACCGCGCCCGGCAGGGCACCGCCATCGACCGCAGCGCCCACGAACAGGCCCGGGTGCGCCTCGCCGGGACCCGGCCCCCCACCCGCCGCACCGCGGTCGTGGTGCCTGAGGTCGAAGGATCTCCGCCTGTCTTCCTGCTCTCCGCCCCCCGGTCCGGCTCGACCCTCCTGCGGCGCATGCTCGACCGCCACCCGGCCTTGTTCGCCCCGGCCGAGCTCCACCTGCTGCCCTTCGACGACCTCGCCGAGCGTGCCGCCGCCCTGCAGGACGACCACCTGGACATCGGCCTGCTCCAGGCGTTCATGGCGACCGGGCGCTCCGAGGACGAGGCCCGGGCGGTGATCACGTCCTGCCGGACCGTGCCCGAGGCCTACGCCCGGCTGACCGAGGCGGTCGCACCGCGCACCCTGGTCGACAAGTCGCCCTCCTACGGCCTGCACGCCGACGTGCTCGACCGGGCGGAGCGCTGGTTCCCGGGCTGCCGCTACGTGCACCTGGTGCGCCACCCCGACGCGGTGATCCCGTCCTTTGCGCGGCTGCGCATGCAGCGGCTGTTCGGGGCCGGTGATCTCGACGGAGACGTGGTCGGCGAGCAGGCGTGGGCGGGGATCAACCGCAACCTGCTCGCCCTGCGCGACCGGGTGGCGGACGCGCGCTGGCACACGGTGCGCTTCGAGGATCTGGCGGTAGCACCCGAGGACACGCTGGCCGCCCTGCTCGACTTCCTGGGCCTGAGCTGGGACGAGGCCGTGCTGGACCCCTTCGAGCGCGGCTCCAACCCCGCCACGTTCTCGTCGCTGGGCGACCCCGGGTTCCACACCCGCGACGCCATCGACCCGGACC
>CALATR010000617.1 GCA_937891875.1 uncultured Pseudomonadota bacterium
ACTCGGGCTCGGCGTGCTGCAGCCCGTGGGCCTCGGCCAGAGCCACCGCGGCGTCCGCGGCCGGGCGACCATCGAGCCCTTCCTCCAGGTCGGCCAGACCGTGGATGCACCACCACACCATGCGCACGAACGGGGGCAGCTCGTGCACCTGCTCGACCGCGGCCAAGAGCTCGCGGCCGCGCCACGCATCCCCCATCTCCACCCGGATCGCCGCGCGACTGAGGCACTTGAACGCCGCGGATCGCTGGGCGCCCAGAGCGCGGAAGCCGTCGACGATGCCCGCGTAGATCTCGTCGGCGTCCTCCAGCCGGGCCTGCATCCAGGCCAGGGTGCCGCGGGCGTCATCGATGATCAGGCGCAGGCGGAGAGGCCGCTCGGGATCCGCGCCGAGCTCGCGGATGATCGCGTCCGCTCCGTCGAAGTCGCCGTAGGTGAACATCTGGCGGGCGGCCTGCACGAGGGCGATGTCCCGCAGCGGTCCGGCCTGCGGCGCCAGCGCCAGCGAGCGACGGACCGCGTCTTCCGCGGGACGACCGAGCAGGCTGAGCGCCCGCCCCCGGTTCACGTGGACCCGGCTGGCGAGGTCCTCGGGCAGGTCGTGGGAACCGAGGGGCTCCAGACGCTGCAGCGCCTTCGCCGGCTCGCGCTCGAGATCGAGGAACGCGGCGTTGTAGGCGACATACATCCAGTCGGTCGAGCCCGGCTCCACCAGGCTCAGCGCGACGTCCACGTCCTGCCGCGCCAGGTCCGGGCGGCCGGCCATGATGTGCACGTACGAGCGCACCCCCAGCAGTCGGGCGCGCAGGTTCGGGTGGTCGTCGAGGGCGTTCAGGATCAGCGCCAGGCGGCTCAGGTAGCCGGCGGCAGGCAGGCGATCGCGGGCCTCGCTCCCCACCCACAGCATCAGGCGTGCCGCGGTCTCGGGGGAGGCGCCGACCAGGTCCCGCAGCGCCCCGTCGATGTTCGACCAGCGCGCCCAGCGCGCCTCGGCCGGCCAGCTCGCCCCCCGCTCGGGCAGGTCGCGCGCCCACGCATGCAGGCCGTCCCGGGCCTGCTGGCGGTCGTCGGCGCTCGCCTGGGTGCGCAACCACGGGTGGACCTCGGGATAGGGGCGAAAGCCAGCCTCGCTGCGGGATCCCAGGTGCAGGCTCTCGAGCGCCGCCAGGGCCTGCTCCGCCTCGCGCGCGCTCACCCCGGCGGCAGCCGCGGCCAGGTCCATCGGCACGGGGGGCTCGAGCACCGACCAGATGCGGGTCAGGCGTCGGG
>CALATR010000618.1 GCA_937891875.1 uncultured Pseudomonadota bacterium
GGACAGCTCGCCGGGAGAGCGGCCCGCCTTGCCACCGAGCCCGACGCGGTCGAGCATCGCGGCCACGCGCGCCGCCCGCTCGTCTCGTGGCACGGCCCGAGCCTCCAGCCCGAACGCGAGGTTCCCCGCCACCGACAGGTGCGGCCACAGACCGAGATCCTGGAACACCACCGCGAGGTTGCGCTCCTCGGGGGGCACGAGCACGCGCCGGGCCGCGCTGACGGCCCGACCATCGAGGTGGATCTCGCCGCGGAGAGGTGGAACGAGACCGAGCACGGCCCGCAGCAGCGTCGACTTCCCAGAGCCCGACGGCCCGAGCAGGGCGACGCACTCTCCTCGGGCCACCTCCAGGTCCACGCCGCGCAGCACCTCGGCTCCCGAGAGCGAGACCGCCAGGCCACGGACCGCGATGGCCGGCGCAGGGGTCGGGATCATCGTGACCTCCGTACCATCAGGAGCCCGAGGGCTAGCACGACCGCGGTCGCCAGGATCTGCACGACGGCGAGCCCGGCCACCACGGCGTCGGGTCCGTTGGCCTCCAGGGTGAAGATCCGCACGGGGAGCGGCTCGCGCCCCGGCGGGTAGAACAGGATCACGGTGTCGAGGTCCCGCAGGCAGAACAACAGCGCCAGCAGCCACGCGGTCGCCACGCCGGTGGCGTTCGTCGGCAGGACGATCCGCAGCATCCTGCGGAGCCAGGAGGCACCGAACACGGCGGCGGCTTCCTCGATGTGGGTGGAGGTGCCGCTCACCGACGCCGCGACGGTCCTCGCTCCGACGATCGCGTACCGCCCGACGAGCCCGACGACGAGGATCGCGACGCTGCCGTACACGAGCCGGGCTTCCGGTCGGTTCCAGGCGGCGATGATGCCCGCTCCCAGCACCGCGGAAGGCAAGACGAACGCGAGCATGGCGAGCGCGTCCAGGGCGGCGGCGCCTGTCCTCCTCCTGGCCAGCGCGTGCCCCAGCACGAACCCGAGCGCCGCGATGCCCGTCGCCGAGACGACCGCCACGAGGGCGCTGGTCGCGAGGCTCATCCCCATCCATCCCACCGTGCTGGCCGGCGTGCCACGGCTCGCGACCGCGACCAGCGACGCGATGGGCGCCAGCGCGAGGACCACCTGGGCCCATGACCCGATCGCGGCAGGCCCGCCCCAGCGCCCGAGCGCGTAGGGCCGCTGGGGCACGTGGCGGCCGACCAGCGACGCGAAGGAGCGGTCGCCGATGAGGCGCCGCTCCACGACGAGCAGCAGCAGGGCCGCGCACACGAGCGGGAGCGCGAGCGCGAAGGCCTCGCCCGGCGCGTAGTCGAAGCCGCCGAGCCGGCTGAACACGGCCGCCGGATAGGTCCTGACACGCAGGAACAGCGGAACACCGGTCTCGGAGAGCGCCATCGCGAAGACGATCAGGGCGGACCACGCGATGGCGGGCCAGGACAGGGGCAGCAGGATGCGGAGGACGACCCGGCCCGGTGGCGCGACCGCCCGGGCCGGCTCCTCGAGCGCGGGGTCCACCCCGCGCAGTGCCATCACGACCAGACCCGTGACGACCGGCGCGTAGGCGAGGGTCAGCACGCCGACCACGCCCGCCGCGCTGAAGAGCGCCTCGGAGCTGGCCGCCGAGCCCAGCGGGCTCGCCCGACCGAGCAGGTGGAACCAGCCGAGAGCCAGCAGGTAGGGAGGGACGAAGAACGGAAAGGCGTGCAGCCACAGCAGGAAGTGCCGGCCCCGCAGGTCCGTTCGGGCGACGAGCGTGCCCAGCGGGACACCGACCAGCAGCGCGCCGACCGTGGTGGCGCTGGCCAGGCCGAGGCTGACGAGGAGCAGCCTCCAGGTCGCCGGCCGGGCCAGCGTCGAGCCGGCCGCCACGAGCGCGTCGCTCGACGAGGTCTCGACGGCCAGCATCGCGACGGGCAGGGCCACCGCGACGGCCAGCGCCCCAGCGCAGATCGACAACGCGATCATCTCCTGCCGCCGCCCGAGCCGGCGCATCACATCCCCACCCACTGCCGAAGCATCGGCTGGACGCGCTCCATCGTGGACGCCACCTGCTCGTAGTCCACCTGCATCGCGCGAATCGACGACACCGTCCGCACGCCGGGTGGGGTCGCCACGTCGGGCCGCAGCGGCATGTGTGCCGCCGAGTCCGCCATCTGTCGCTCGACCTCGGGGCCGAGGAGGCAGTCGATGAGCTGGCGGCCCGCGGTCGGCGACGGCCCTCCGGAAACGAGCACCACGGTCGTCGGCATCACGAGCGTCCCGAGGTCGTCCGGGTCCGGGTACACCACCGTCACCGGCGCGCCGCCGCGGATCGCTTCGTGGGCGTCGTCGGTGTCGGTCAGCCCGAAGGCGACCTCGCCGGACGCCACGAGCCGCTTGACCTCGCCGTTCGACGCGGCGACGCGGACGTCGTTGTCGCGAAGCGCGGCCAGGAACCCGCGCGCCTCGTCGTCACCCCAGGCCGCGAACAGGGCCGCCACGTGCATGGTCGTCGTCCCGAAGACGGGGTTGGCGATGGCCGTCTGACCCCGCCACCGCGGGGCCCCCAGGTCGCGGATCGAGGTCGGCATCTCGGCGGCCTGCACCCGATCGGTGTTGACGAGCAGCACCCGCGCCCTGGCCGCGAACCCGGTCCACGTGCCGTCCGTGGCACGGAACGCATCGGGGATCCCGGCGGCGACCGACGACCGGTACGGCTCGACCAGACCCCGGCCCATCAGCACGAACGGTCGCACGGGGTCGCCGGACCAGAACACGTCGGCCTGCGGCGCCGACGCTTCCGCGACGAGTCGGCTGAGCACGCCGGTGCTCTTGGTCTCCTCGGTGTCGAAGACCGCCCGCACGATGAGGCCGGTCTCCGCCTCGCAGGTCCGGAAGACGGGCTCGGAGAAGACCTGGTCCACCGAGGTGTAGACGACCACGACGTCTCGATCTCCGGGCCGGAAAGACAGCGCGATGCCCACCGCGAGCACGAGCAGCACGGCAGCCGCGAGCACTGCTGCTCTCCTGAGGCTCATCGGCGCCTCCCGGCGGGCTCGGGGGAGCACCGGCCGACGACCAGGCGCTTCGGCTTCGGTCCGACGGACGTGGTCGCCACGACAGTGCTCTCGGCGAGGTCGACGATGGCCACCGTGCCATCCGCTGTGTTGCTCACGGCGGCGTACCTGCCGTCCGGCGTGGTCTCCACCCAGTTGGGGTCGCCGCCGACCTGGACCTGCCCACGCGGGGACAGGTCGCTCGCGCCGAACCAGGAGAGGGTGCCCGCCGTCTGCGAGGTGAGCAGCAGCGTGGAACCGTCGGCGGTCAGCGCCAGGCCGTGCGCGACCTTCCCGTCGGCGGCGTAGGTGGTCTCGCCGAGCGAGAGGAGCCCCCGCACGCTGGCCGCCTCGACGTCGAGCACGAGCGCGCCGTTGAGCCAGCGCAGCGTGAGGAAGGCGGTGCCACCATCGGGGCTCGTAGTGAGAACGCGGGGGAACCCGAAGACCGGGATGCTCCCGACGCGGTCGAGGGAGTCGATGTCGTAGA
>CALATR010000619.1 GCA_937891875.1 uncultured Pseudomonadota bacterium
CCCAGGGTGCGCTCGACCGGGCTGCGCGGAGCAAGGTGTTCCCGTGGGCGGCTGCGGAGGACGTGCTGCAGGCGGCGGGCCTCGGGCGCTCCGACGTCGACGTGGTCGCGGTCGCCGGCCGCTTCACCCCGCCGCTCGTGCTCCGCCGCTTCCCCGGGCTGCGCGCGCTCGCGGGAGACGACCCCTTCAATCCCGCACTCGACGCCCACGTCGCCTACCAGGCCGCCCTGCGCTGGTCCGGGGTCGGGGCGTTCCAGGAGGACCAGACCGCGGCCTGGTTCCATCAGCTGCTCAAGAAGCGCAGCTTCGACCCGCGCCGGGTCGTGATGGTCGACATGCACCGCGCGCTGGCCGAGGCGGCCTACCGCAGCCAGCCCCACGACCGGGTGCTCGCGATCACCGCCCACCCCAAGGCCGACGGGGCCGGGCTCGCCGTCTTCCAGGCCAGCGGTGGCCTGCTGGTGCCGCTGTTCCGCGACTCGGCGCTGTCCACCCTGCACACCCACCTCCAGCGCTGCAGCGCCGCGGTCGGCCTCGATCCGGTGTCCCAGGTGCCGCTGTTGTGGGCGCTGGCCGGGCGGGGCACGCCGGACGCCGCGCTGGTCGATCGCCTGGGCCGCCGCCTGACCTCGGTCGGTCGCCGGCCCTCCCGCCGCGCCTACCCGATCCCTCAGGATCTCCCGCTCGCAAACTCCGTCTTCGACGATCTGCGCCAGGCGGACCCCGAGGTCGCCGCGGCGTCGGTGCTGCAGAACCTGGTCGAGGCCCTGGGCGGGGTCGTGCGCTCCCACGCCCTGCGCCACGGCGCGACCCGGGTGGTCCTGGGCGGGCAGCTCTTCGACAGCCCTCGCCTGGTCGGACGCATCGCCGACGGACTCGACGTGGACGAGCTCTTCGTCCTGCCCGAGCCCGGCGCGGCCTCGCTCCCCCTGGGCGCGGCGTTCGACGTCGCCGGCCCCGCCCCCCGTCGCCTGGACGGCCCTGGACTGGGTCGTGAGTACGACGACGCCCAGTGCGAGCTCGCCCTGCGCGCCGCGGTGCTCGCCCCGAGTTCCACCGACGACCCCGTCGGTCGCGCGGTGGACTGCCTGGTGAAGGGCTGCGGCGTGGCGCGCTTCGTCGGACCGGGGGCGGCCGGGCACTGGGGCGGGGGCAGCCGCACGGTGCTGGTGCGGGCGGACGATCCGGAGGCGGTCGCCCGGGTGCGTGCGTCCCTGGAGCGCGACCCTCGGGAGGAGGCGGGCTGCCTCTGGGACGGCCGTACCGGCGATCTGCTCGGCGCCGAGCGGGTGGAGGGGGCCTTGCGCCTCGGCTCGGTCGCCCTGCGCGCCGACGACGCGTTCGCCGCCGCCCACCCCGCGGTCATCGCCCCCGACGGCCGCGTGAACGCTCGCCGCGTGGATCCCGAGGATGATCCGTCGCTCTACGAGATCCTCGAGCGCCTCCGGGAGCGGACGGGCTGCGGAGCGCTGGCCGCCTTCGCCCTCGGCCTCGGTGGGGAGCCGCCCGCCGCCCGACCTGCGGACGCGGTGCGCGCGTGGAGACGGGGTGGGCTACCCGCGCTCCTGCTGGGAACGCACCTGGTGGAGGCGAATCGATGAGCGAGCCGGCGGCCCCCGAGGCACCGGACACCTTCGTGGCGGGCGCCCGCAGCGACGAGCCCCGGTGGCGGATCTTCGTCGAGATCCTGGTGCTCTACCTGGTGGTGAACGGCATCATCGCTGGACTGCGCGTCGCCTGGACCATGGGCATGCCCGACCTCGTCCTCGGCGTCGTGCCCGTGCTGTTCATGTACGCGCCGGTGCTGGTGTGCCGCCTGCGCGGGGTCGACTCCTGGGCCTACCCGCTCGCCCTGCCGTCCCTGCGCGACTGGAGCGTGTGGAAGCCGGTCCTGGTCAGCAACGCCCTGCTGATCGGCGGCCTCATCGTGCCCTTCGTCGCCGGCTACCACGTCTGGCACACCTACCTGCTGGCCGACTCCCGGGTGCACGACACCTTTCCCGTCGCCTGGCCGACCCTGGGCGGACTGCTCCTGCTGATCGGCTACCACCTGTTCTTCGTCGCCATCCCCGAGGAGTTCTTCTACCGGGGCTACATGCAGACCCGCCTGAACGAGGCATTCGACAAGCGCTATCGCGTGCTCGGTGCCGTCATCGGCCCCGGCCTGTTCATCGCGACCGTGCTGTTCGCCTTTGGCCACACCATCGTCGTCTACCAGTGGTGGCACGTCTTCATCATCGGGCCCGGGCTGATCTTCGCCTGGCTCCGCGCCCGGACCGGCGATGTCATGGCCGGCGCCTTCTTCCACGCCTGGTGCAACGTGACCGTGACCTTGCTGGACATCGCCTACGGACTCCAGCCGCCGACCTGAGGATCCGATCCAGGCACCGGAGCGGCGTTTGCCCCGTCGGCCACCATCGCGTCGGACAGCGCGATGTCAGGCTGCTCCGAACCGTCCCGCGAGCGGGGAGGAACCCCGGGCAGATCCAGCGAACCGGACCGCCCCGTAGTTGGTCTGAAGTGAGTGCTTTGGCTATAGTCCGGCCCGTCTGGGCCGATGTCTGTAGAGGGATTCGAGCCGATCCGAGCGGCCCTGGATGGAGACTTCATCGTGGAAGCGTGCCCGTTCTGTGGGGGAGAGATCAGTGAGCAGGTCGTCATCTACGGCGGCACCTGCGCGCACTGCTTTGGCCACATCCCCGGCGAAGAGGCGGCGACGGATCCTGGCGATGACGTCAAGGAGGCCCAGGAGGCCGAGGACCGCAAGCGGGCCAAGCGCAAGGCGCTGCTCCCGCTGCTCATCGCGGCCCCGGTCGTGGCGCTGATCGTCGCCGGTGCCGCCTGGCTGGCCCTGCGTCCCGAGCCCGAGCTCGCGATGCTGGACCTGGACGCCGGTGAGTTCTACACCCCCGACCTGGACGGCCTCGTCGTAGCCCAGGCCGAGGAGGAGCCGCCGAGCGAGGCCGAGGAGAAGGAGCCTGCGGGCAGCACCTCGGGCAGCACAAACACCCGCGTCGCCGCGGCGACCAAGGAGGCGGGCACCGCGGTCGCGCCCTCGATCCGCACGCCCAAGATCGGAGGATCGAACGGCAAGTCCGACGCGGAGCTCCTCGCCGGGCTCGGCACCGCCGATGCCGAGGACATCACCCGCAGCGTGCGCGCCGGGGAGGACCTCGCGCCGGCCAGCGCGGGCAAGGATCTCGAGCTGTCGACCCGGCTCTCCAGCGGCGGCAGCGTCGGCTCGGGCGGCATGGCCATGGACATGGGCAGCATCTCCCAGTCCGCAGCCCCCCTGTCGAGCCAGCAGCAGATCGCCATGATGGTGCAGGACGTGCTCCGCCGGCAGCTGCCGCGCCTGCGCCCCTGCTACGAGTCCAGCCTGCGCGCCAACCCGGGCTTCCAGGGCTCGTGGGTGCTGACCTTCACCGTCGAGACCGACGGCAGCGTCGCCCACGCCAAGGCCAGCCCGACCGGTCCCGGGGACGAGCTGTTCGAGCAGTGCCTCGTCCGCCGCATCGAGGGCTGGCGCTTCAAGCGCATCGTGAAGCCGCAGCCGGTCAAGAAGACGGTCGACTTCAAGAAGTAGGGGCCCGCCGGCTCGGGCGACGCCTGGGGGCGGGTCGCTCCCAGGCGAGGACGAGCCCATCGCTGCCGTCAGCGTAGTAGTGCTTGCGCCGGCCCACCTCGACGAACCCGGTACGGGCGTACAGGGCTCGGGCCGGCGCGTTGTCGACCCGGACCTCCAGGATGATGCGCTCGCAAGGCCAGCGGTCCTGCAGCGCCGCGACGAGCGCGCGCCCGAGCCCCCGGCCCTGCTTCCGGGGATCGACGGCGATGGTGACGATCTCACCCTCACCAGCGACGACGAAGCCGAGCACGTGGCCGACGACCCGGCCGTGCAGCTCCGCGACCATGCACGCGCCGCAGGCGTGGTCGAGCTGGCCCAGGACCTCGTCGGCGCTCCACGGCTCGCGGCCTCCCCGGGCCTCGATGTCGAGGATGTCGTCCACGTCGTCATCGGTCGCTGGGCGCACCAGCAGCTCGCTCACCGGCGCTCCACCATGCGGACCGAGAATCGGCCTCGAACCTGATCCAGCAGCTCGTGACACGAGGCGAGCCACCGCGCCTCGTCCGACGGATCCTCGAGTACGTTCCGCTGCAGGTAGGCCTCGACGATCATGCGGCGGCGGACCAGCTGCACCACGGCCTCGTCGTCGAGTCCGGTCAGCTTCTGCCAGTCCGACCAGCTGGGGCCGAGCCGTGCCCGAATCGCACCGACGCGGGCAGCAACGGCGCCGGGGGCGGGGTCGTACAGGGTGACGCCGGCGGCGAGCGCCCGCACCAGGGCCGCCATGATCAGGCGCTCCTCCCCGGTCGCGTGACCCAGGCTCCAGAAGGGCAGAGGCGCCTGATCCAGACCGGTGAGCATGCGCTCGATCCGCACGTCGCTGGCCAGGATGATCTCCTCGTCCACAACGACCACCACGCGATCGACCACCCCGGCACGGGCAGGGGTGGCGAGCAGGACGGCGAGGAGCAGGAGGCGATGCATGGGGGCGCCTGTTCGGATAGTCGGAGGGCCGATCGGTCTGGACGCGTGTATCGTTGCCCGCTGCATCGAGTCCAGCGAGCGGAGGAGAGGCATGATCGAGGCCCGCGGCCTCACCAAGCGCTACGGTCGGTTCACGGCGGTCGACGGGGTGGACCTCGACATCGCCGAGCGTGGCATCGTCGGCTTCCTCGGCCCCAACGGGGCGGGCAAGACCACGACGATGCGCATGCTGACCGGCTACCTGCCCATGACCGATGGCACGGCCAAGGTCGCTGGCTTCGACGTGTTCGACCAGCCCCAGCAGGTGAAGGCGCGGGTGGGCTACCTCCCGGAGACCCCGCCGCTCTACCCGGAGCTGACGGTCGGCGAGTACCTGGCGTTTGTCGCGGAGATCCGCGGCCTCGCCAAGAAGGACCGCCTGCGTCGGGTGGGCGACGTCATGGACCAGGTCGGCCTGAAGGAGATGGAGAAGCGGGTCACCGGCGCGCTCTCCAAGGGCTACCGCCAGCGCGTCGGCCTCGCCCAGGCGCTGCTCCACGATCCGCCGGTGCTCATCCTGGACGAGCCCACCTCGGGCCTCGATCCGGCCCAGCTGGTCGGCATCCGCCGCCTGGTGCAGGAGCTCGCAGAAGATCGCCTGGTCGTGCTGTCGACCCACATCCTGCAGGAGGTCGAGCTGCTCTGTGACCGGGTGATCCTGATCAACCGGGGCAAGCTCGCCGGGGACGGCACGGTCGAGAGCCTGGCCGCCGAGGTCGGGGCGGGAGCCTGGGTGGAGCTCGTCGCGGACGGACCCGCCGAGGACGCGACCGCGAAGCTCGCCGGCCTGGATGCAGTCGAGTCGGTTCGGAGCCTGGAACCTTCGTCTTCGGGTGCTGCCCGGTTTCGCCTGGAGGGTGGGGGTGATCTGCCCGCCGCCGTCGCCGCACTGGCTGCCACGGAGGGCTGGCGCGTGCATGCGCTGGTGCCCCGCAAGGCGTCGCTGGAGGAGGTCTTCTTGTCGTTGGTCGAGGTGGAGCGATGAGCACCGCTGCGTCCGTGCCTGGCTTCGTCCCCGCCACGCTCTCCATCGCCCGGAAGGAGCTGCGGGTGCTCTTCCTGTCGCCGCTCGCCTGGGTCTTTCTGGGTGCGGTGCTCCTGCTGGGCGGCATCTTCTTCCACCTCGGCCTCGCCGTCTCCGGGGAGGCCTCCATGCGGCCCGTCCTCGGAAACCTCGCGATTGTCCTGCTCTTCTGCCTGCCGCTCGTCACCATGCGCCAGTTCGCGGAGGAGACGCGGATCGGCACGCTGGAGCTGTTGATGACCGCGCCGGTGCCGCTGGGGGCGCTGATCCTGGGCAAGTGGCTCGCGACGCTGGCCCTGTGCTGCGTGCTGCTCGCCCTGACCGCCATCTACCCGGCCATCCTGTGGCTCTACGGCGACCCGGATCCCGGGGCGCTCGTCACGAGCTACCTCGGCATGATCGGGCTGTGCGCCGCGTTCTCCGCCGCCGGCCTGTTCGTGAGCAGCCTGGCGCGGGACCAGATGGTCGCCGGCGTCGGCACCGTGCTCCTGCTGCTGCCGTTCTGGCTCGCTGATGCCGGCCGCGACCTGCTCCCCGAGTGGTTCGCCCCGGTGCTCAGCCGGGTCTCGGTCATCGAGCACCTGCGCGGCCCCGCCCGCGGGGTCATCGACAGCGCCGACGTCGTCTACTTCCTGGGCTTCGTCGTGCTCTTCCTCTTCCTCACCTGGCGCTCCCTCGAGAGCCGGAGGTGGCGATGAGAGGCGGGCTCCAGCGCCGGCTGTCCACCGGCGTCAACGCCGTGCTGGTCGCGCTCTTCGTGACCGGCATCGTCGCGCTCACCGTCGACCTCGCGTCGCGGGCCCGGGCGCGGGTCGACCTGTCCGAGGGGGCCGCGGCCACGCTCGCGACCGACACCCTCACCGCCATCCGCGCGGCCGACGCCAACGGCGAGGCGGTCGAGATCATCGGCACCTCGCACCAGCGCCGGAACGCCGAGGCGGGGTTCAAGGACCGCAAGGTCCGCGACCTGCTTCGGGAGATCGAGCTCGAGAGCGCGGTCATCTCCACCACCTGGGTCGACCTCGATCGGGATCGCCAGCTGGCCGAGTCCCTGGAGATCACTCGCTACGGCACCCTGGTCGTGCGGACCGCGGACACCCGGGTCGACTTCAAGGAGCGCGAGGTCTTCCGGCGCATGGGCGGCCCCATCGGCGCGGAGAAGCCCTCGCTCGACTTCCGCGGCGAGGCGCTGGTCGCCCGCGGTGTGCAGCAGGTCCTGGCCGGCACCCCGCGCAAGCTGGTGGTGCTCCAGGGCCACGGCGAGCCCAGCCCGACCGACCCCGGCCCGTCCGGCCTGCAGCGCCTCTTCGAGGTCGGCGAGCGGCAGGGCTGGGACCTGGAGCACCTCGACCTGCTCCGCGATCGGGACGTCGCCGGCGACCCGCACATCCCCGAGGGCACCGACGTCGTGCTCATCGTCGCGCCGCAGACCACCCTCGACCCCTCGGAAGAGGAGGCGATCCGGGTGTTCATGCGCCAGGGCGGCGGCCTGGCGGTCTTCCTCGAGCCCGGCCGTCCGGTGCCCGAGTTCCTCGGCCCGCTCGGCATCATCGTGCCCGAGGGCGTGGCCTACGATCGCCCGTCGCTGATCCCCTACGACGACTGGTGGCTGCCCCGCTACGGCCGGCATCCGATCGTCGAGGATCTCGCTGACGAGGACCTCAAGGTGGTCTACGCCCACGGTGCGGCGGTCGCGGCCAAGGACCCGCCCGGGGTGAAGTCGACCGCCCTGCTCCGCTCCAGCGGCCAGGGCTGGCTCGAGGTCGTGCCCGAGCGCCCGCCCGCCGATCTCGACCCCGGCGTCGATCAGGCGGGGCCGGTGACGGTCGCCCACGCGCTGGAGGTGTCGCCGGACTCGAACCTGGTCGACGAGCCCGCCCGGGTCGTCGTCATCGGCGACGCATCCGGGATCGGCAACGACCTCATGGATCGGCTCGGAAACCCGACGTTTGCGGTCAACGCCCTGCGGTGGGTGGTGGGCGACGACGAGCGCATGGCGCTGGTCGGGCGGTCGGACAAGGTGCGCGCGGTGGTGCTCTCTCCCGAGGGGCTGTCGCGGGTGGGCTGGATCGTGATCGGCGTCTGGCCCTTGCTGATCGTGCTCGCGGGCGGGATCGTCTGGTGGCTTCGGAGGGAGCGATGAAGCGGTTTTACGGTGCGCTGGTGGCGCTCGCG
>CALATR010000620.1 GCA_937891875.1 uncultured Pseudomonadota bacterium
CGCGGACCGACGCAGACACCCGAAGGGCACACCGAACGATCGTAGCCCCGGCGGAGCTCTTGGACTGGAGACTGGAGACTGGGGACTGGAGACCGGGCAGAGGCATCCCCTGCCCATGGTCCGCCACACCTCGGTGCTGGCCGTAGAACGGGGCTCGTCCGCAGAGCGGCGCCTGCTGTGTCCGTGGGTGCGCGGAGCGATGCGGACACCCGAAGCGCACACCGGGCGATCGTCGCCCCGGCGGAGCTCTTGGACTGGAGACTGGAGACTGGGGACTGGAGACCGGGCAGAGGCATCCCCTGCCCGCAGCATCGCGACTTCCGGCAACGATCCCCCTCAAGCCAGCCCCCTTTCCCCCGATCCATCCCCCGCCACCGACTGCGCCAGACCCGTCAACGACGGTCTCGTGGTGTCACGCCACTGGACCCTCTGCAGCACCTCAGGCGTCAGTAGGGGTGTGAGGATTCCCCTCACAGCTTCCTGACCTCCCCCACGGGGTTGTCGACGACCCGGAGATCCCGGGTCACACTGGAAGCAGAGGAGACGCCGCGGGGCAGCGGTGTCGCAGCCAATCCAACGCCCGATCACGACCCGCGGCCCCCGCCGCCCCCGCTCTCCAACCGCTGACGCCAACCGGCCCCCCGACGAGGCCAGGCGCGCGACGAGAGCCGTCGCAACCCCCCTCTCGGCAGGCCTTCCCTCCCCTCGGAGGCCCGCAATGACCACCGCCCACGCAGACTCCGCCTCGAGCGCGCTCCTCGACATCATCGCCGAGAAGCAGGACGCCACCCGCTTCCGGACCCTGCTCTGGGAGGGGACGTTTGCGGACTACCTGTCGCTCGTCGAGAACAACCCCGGGATCTCCCGGAACGCCTACCAGCGCCTGTACGACCTGATCGAGTCCTTCGGCTCGGAGACCTACACCGAGTACAAGAAGCCGATCACGCGGTACAAGTTCTTCGATGATCCCATCGGGGACGGCAAGGACGCCGTCTTCGGCATCGACATCCACCTCATGAAGCTCGTCCGCGTGCTCCGCGCCGCCGCCCTCGGCTACGGCCCCGAGCGTCGCGTGCTGCTGCTCCACGGGCCGGTCGGCTCGGCAAAGTCGACGATCGCCCGGCTCTTCAAGAAGGGCCTCGAGTGGTACAGCGCCCAGCCCGAGGGTGCGATCTACTCGTACACCTGGATGGTCGACGGGGAGGAGATCCCAGCCCCGATGAACGAGGACCCGCTGTGCCTGCTCCCCGATGAGGTGCGCGGCCCCATCCTCGAGCGCCTGAACGCGTCGGGCCGCTCGAAGTACCCGGTGAAGGTCCAGGAGGACATCAACCCGGTCTGCCGGTACTACTACAAGGAGCTGATGAAGCGCTACGACGGCGACTTCCTCAAGCTCGCCGAGCACATCAAGGTCCGCCGCCTGGTGCTCTCGGAGAAGGACCGCGTCGGCATCGGCACCTTCCAGCCAAAGGACGAGAAGAACCAGGACAGCACGGAGCTGACCGGCGACATCAACTACCGCAAGATCGCCGAGTACGGCTCGGACTCCGACCCGCGGGCGTTCAACTTCGACGGCGAGTTCTGCGTCGCCAACCGCGGCATCATCGAGTTCATCGAGATGCTCAAGCTCGACGTGGCCTTCCTCTACGATCTGCTCGGCGCCAGCCAGGAGAAGCGGATCAAGCCCAAGAAGTTCGCGCAGACCATGATCGACGAGGTCATCATCGGGCACACCAACGAGCCCGAGTACCGGCGCCTGCAGAACAACGAGTACATGGAAGCGCTCCGCGACCGGACCATCCGCTTCGACGTGCCCTACATCACCAAGCCCTCCCAGGAGGCGCGGATCTACAAGCGCGACTTCAACAAGAAGTCCGTCGACGTCAGCATCGCGCCCCACACCCTGGAGGTCGCTGCCCTGTGGGCCGTGCTCACGCGCCTCGAGGAGCCCCAGCACCACAAGCTGACCCTGCTCCAGAAGGCCAAGCTCTACGACGGCCGCAACGTGCCCGGCTTCACCGAGGACCACGTCAAGGAGCTGCGCAAGTCCGCCAAGCGCGAGGCGATGAACGGCATCAGCCCCCGCTACGTGCAGGACAAGATCTCCAACGCCCTCGTCCGCAACCCCGAGGCGCGCCACCTCAACGCCTTCATGGTGCTCAACGAGCTCGAGTCCGGCCTGCGCGGCCACTCGCTGATCACCAACGAGGACGAGCGCGAGCGCTACCGCGAGCTGCTCGCCGTCGTGAAGGACGAGTACACCGACATCGTCAAGAACGAGGTGCAGAAGGCGATCGCCGCCGATGCCAGCGCCCTGAAGCGCCTCTGCGACAACTACATCGAGAACCTGCGCGCCTACATCCTCAAGGAGAAGGTGAAGAACCCCTTCACCGGCGAGTACGAGTCCCACAACGAGCGCCTCATGCGCGACATCGAGACCAAGATCGACATCAGCGAGTCGCGCAAGGACGACTTCCGCCGCGAGCTGATGAACTACATCGCGGGTCTCGCGCTCGACGGGAAGTCGTTCAACTACACGATGAACGAGCGGCTGCACCGGGCGCTGGAGCTGAAGCTGTTCGAGGACAGCAAGGACAGCATCAAGCTCACCAGCCTGGTCACCGACACCGCCGATCCCGACCAGCAGGCCAAGATCGAGGTGGTCAAGCAGCGCCTGATCGACAACTACGGCTACGACGAGCAGTCCGCCAATGACGTGCTCCAGTACGTGGCCAGCATCTTCGCCCGGGGCGACGCGAAGGAGGCGAAGTGATCGCCGCTCGCACCGTCGCCACCGAAGCACTCTCCCGCATTCGTGACGGGGGTCCCGCATGCTGAACATCGACCGCGACCTCGGCCGGTTCAAGGACATCGTGAAGGGCCGCGTCCGCAAGGACCTGCGCAAGCACATGTCCAGCAAGGAGCTGGTCGGAAAGCAGGGGAAGAAGCTGGTCTCCATCCCGCTTCCCCAGATCGGGATCCCTCGCCTGCGCTACGGCAAGAACGACAAGGGCGTCGGCCAGGGCGACGGCCAGGGTCAGGGTCCCGGACAGGGCCAGCAGGCCGGTGACTCGCCCGGCGAGCACGTGCTCGAGGTGGACTTCACTGTCGAGGAGCTCGCCGAGATCATGGGCGAGGAGCTGGAGCTTCCGCGCATCGAGCCCAAGGGCGCCCAGGACGCGCGCACCGTGAAGCACCTCTACAAGGGGATCAGCCGGATCGGTCCCGAGTCCCTGCGCCACACCAAGCGCACCTACCGCCAGGCGCTCAAGCGCACCGTCGCCTCGGGCGGGTTCGACCCGGTGAAGCCGACCATCATCCCGATCAAGGACGACAAGCGCTACCGGACCTTCGTCGAGGAGAAGGAGCCTCGATCCTCGGCTCTGCTCATCTACATGATGGACGTGTCCGGCAGCATGGGCAACGAGCAGAAGGAGATCGTGCGGGCGCAGGCGTTCTGGCTCGACGCCTGGATCAGGCTCCACTACGACGACGTCGCGACCCGGTTCATCATCCACGATGCCGCCGCCCGCGAGGTCGACCGCGACACCTTCTTCCGCACCCGCGAGTCCGGCGGCACCCTGATCAGCTCTGCCTACTCGCTGGCCGTCGAGATCATCGAGAAGGAGTACCCGCTGGAGGACTGGAACATCTACCCGTTCCACTTCAGCGACGGGGACAACTGGAGCAGTGCGGACACCCGCAAGTGCGTGGAGCTGCTGCGCGACAAGCTCGTCCCCTGGTCCAACCAGTTCTCCTACGCCCAGGTCGACTCCCAGTACGGCTCCGGCCAGTTCATCAAGGACCTCCACGAGCACTTCGCCGAGGAGGAGAAGGTGGTCACCAGCCGCGTGCCCAACCGGGACGCGATCATGGACTCCATCAAAGAGCTGCTCCAGGCGGGGAGGTAGCGATGTCGAGCATCATCCCGAACCGCTTCCTGCAGGAAGGTCGCGACCTGTCCCCCGAGCTCGAGCACGCCCGCGTCGAGATCGAGGCGCTGGCCCGCAGCTACGGGCTGGACTTCTTCGAGACCCGCTTCGTGATGTGCACCTACGAGGAGATCAACATGGTCGCCGCGTACGGGGGCTTTCCGACGCGCTACCCGCACTGGCGCTTCGGCATGGACTACCTGGAGACCCAGAAGTCCTACGAGTGGGGCCTGGGCAAGATCTACGAGCTGGTCATCAACACCGACCCCTCGTACGCCTACCTGATGGACAACAACCTGCCGGTCGACCAGAAGCTGGTCATGGCGCACGTCTTCGGGCACGTCGACTTCTTCAAGAACAACCTGTGGTTCCAGCACACGAACCGCAAGATGCTCGACCAGATGGCGAACCACGCCACCATCGTGCGTCGCATCCAGGAGCGCCACGGCGAGGCGCAGGTCGAGCGCTTCATCGATCTCGTGCTGTCGCTCGACAACCTCATCGACCCCTACGCCCAGCACATCACCCGCAGCCACGGCCCGGTGAGCGAGGAGGTCGTCGAGGCGGCCGAGGTCGACAAGGAGATCGGCAAGCTCAAGTCCGGTCAGCGCTACATGGACAAGTACGTCAATCCGCCGGAGTTCCTCGAGGCCCAGCGCAAGAAGAAGGCGGCCGAGATCGCCCAGATGAAGCGCTTTCCCGAGGAGCCGACCCGCGACGTGCTCGGCTTCCTGCTCGAGCACGCACCGCTCCAGAAGTGGCAGCGGCAGATCATAGCGATCATGCGGGATGAAGCGTACTATTTCGCGCCACAGGGCATGACGAAGATCATGAACGAAGGCTGGGCCAGCTACTGGCACACCAAGCTCATGACCCGGCACGTGCTCACCGACGCCGAGATCATCGACTTCGCCGATCACAACGCCGGCACGATGGCCATGCAGCCCGGTCAGCTCAACCCGTACAAGCTGGGCGTCGAGCTGTGGAGGCACATCGAGAAGCGATGGGACAAGGGCCAGTTCGGCAAGGAGTGGCTCGACTGCACCGACCCCGACAAGGGCCAGACCTGGGACACCGGGGCGGGCCTGGGTCAGGACAAGATCTTCCAGGTCCGACGCACCCACAACGACATCACCTTCATCGACGAGTTCCTCACCGAGGAGTTCTGCGCCGAGCAGGGATTCTTCACGACCACCTACGACAAGAAGGCCGAGCGCTGGGTGGTGGACTCGACCCAGTTCACCGACATCAAGCAGCAGCTGCTCGACATGCTGGCCACCCGCGGCACCCCCCGCGTCTTCATCACGGATGCGAATGCATTCAACCGCGGGGAGCTCCGGATCGATCACCAGCATGAGGGTCTGGACATCCAGCTCGAGTGGGCCAGCCAGGTGCTGGGCAACCTCGCTCGGATCTGGAGTCGCCCGGTGCACCTCGACACCGAAGTGGACGGCAAGGGCATCCGCCTGACCCACGACGGGAGCGAGCTGACCCGGTCCGCGCGCAAGGAGGAGGAGGAGACGTGAGCCTATCCAAGGCACTGGACGAGGTCCTGGACGACGCTGCCGGCAAGGGCGGCAAGGGTGTGCGCACCCTGTCCGCGAAGGACGGCGAGCGCTCGGCCGAGGTCGACGTGCACGAGGTCGGCAAGCTCGGCGTGCGCGTCAGCCGGATCCGCGTCGAACGTGAGGATCCGTACGACGTCGAGCGCGTCGCCCGCGACTGGCCCCGCGATCTGCGCGATCTCCCCGACCGGATCGAGCCGGTCGAGGTGGATCCACGGCTCGGCGGCGCCAGCCTGCGCAGCAA
>CALATR010000621.1 GCA_937891875.1 uncultured Pseudomonadota bacterium
CCAGGCGGACTGCCCGGACAGGGTGTGCGCACGGTGGAACAGTCGAGTGGGGGTGACGGAGGGCGGCCCGGGCGGCGTGGTGCGCAGAAAACGGGGCTTCGAGGCGAGGGGCCGCGCCCAGGACCGAACACCCCCCGGACTTCCGTCACTCGAAGTCGAAGTACCGCGTGCCTGTCGCGGTGCAGCTGACGCACCCGCTCTCGAGGTACGGGCTGAACGCCACGTCGTCGATCCACCAGCCCTGACACGTCGGCGCGGTCCCGTTGCTGTTGGTGCAGTTGGCGAACCCGTCGCCGTCGGACTTGAAGGTGAACCGATACCGCAGTGTCACGGCATAGCGGTAGTAGCCGTCGTGCGCCCAGGACTTGGAGCAGCTTGTCGTCGACGCGGACGTGGGGCAGGCCGACGGATCGTAGTGCTCGTACATGAAGTCCCAGTCGAGGTCGTCACAGCTCCCGTCCGAGTCGAAGTCCACCCGCCAGCTGTCCATGAATGGGTGGCCGTGGTGCATGTCCCACGTGCCGGGCGTGCCCCGGTGGCGCCTCCCGCCGTTCGTGTCTTTGTACCACCACGCTGGACGCCAGGTGGTGCCGTTGTCGACGGAATACCAGAGTGTCCTGCTGTCGTCGGTCGGGCTCTGGGAGTGGTCCAGCGGACACGGGTGCGCGGTGCTACCGCCGTTGTTGGTGCCGCACCCGCAGGTCCACAGGTTGGGCGAGCTCGGCGCGGGCCGGGTGCCGGTCTCCTCCGTCTCATAGAAGCTCTGGAAGTGGAAGTGCGACCAGTGGGAACTCGACGTCCAGCTCGCCTCCACCTCGGTCTCGTCGATCAGCCCGTCGCTGTTCAGGTCGGGCACGTCGGGATCGATGCAGGCGGGGTCGTGGGGCTGGACGGCGACCGAGCACAGGTGGCTCGTGGACGCGGCGTTGGGTTGGTAGTGCCCCAGGCCGGCGTTGTTGGCGGCCCAGAACGTCGAGTTCGTCCCGGTCCCCGAGTGTGTGTAGTTCCAGCGGTCCCCACAGCGGCTCCAGCCAGCGGTTGCATCACTCGAGCCGTCGCCGTCGGAGTCGAGACCTGTGGTCGTCACGTGCCAGAGCCCGGTGCCGCTCCAGGGCACGGCGCAGCCCTCCGGATGGGTGGTCGAGGTCAGCGACGTCGAGCCCGACGTGATCAGGTCGTCCAGAGAGAGCTGCCCTCCGTCGAGGACGTCGATCTCGATCCGGCCGATCAGGGACGTAGAGTGCACGCCGTAGAACCCCGTACGAGCGCCCGACTGGGCGGTGCGCCACCGGAACTCCTCCAGCAGTGCGCCTGCTGTGGAATAGGCGCGAAACCGGAAGAACCGCGGCGCCTCCGACGTGTTCGGAGGGCTGTCGAACACCGGGCCGTTCTCGACGCGGATCGAGGCCACGTGGACCGGATCCACGAAGTCGATCCGTAGCGGGGAGGTGGTTGCCGTGAGCGTGATGTGGCCCGTGCCGGTCTCGGTCGCGTTGGTGAACTCGGCGTTGTGGCTGAACTTGTACTGGGTGGTCAGCATCCTGGGCGACGAGCCTGAGTAGGGAAACCCGAGGGTCGTCGGCGAGGTGATCTCCGATTCATGTCCGAGTGCTGAGGTCTGGGCATTCGCAGTGGTAGGTAGAAAGAGCGAGCAGAAAATGGGTACCAGAACCATTGGGTCTCCATGGTGGTGTCCCTACCGTACCAGATGTCCTGCCACCTCACGGGGGACGCCCAGGTCGAGCAGCGGGCGCGCGACCGCGGCGTGCCGGGTGCTTCAGAACACGCAGCCCAGCCGCGAGGCGATGAACGAGGTCATCAGCTCGCGCTGGCCGGGGGTCCACTGGGACGGGCTGCGCAGGAGCTCCTGGGTCCAGCGCGCGGCCCAGCGGCCCCACATTCCTGGCCAGGAGTGCTCCTCTCGGCTGGAGAATCCCGGCTCCGTGCACCCTCTATGCGCTCGGTGACTCCGTGGTAGCCGAATGCGGCGACTTGCCGCTCCCCTCGCGACCCAGCTCCTCCCCGCCGCCGCTCCGTTCTCACGCCCCACCCCTACTCCAGCACCCACATCTCCACCTCGATCGCGAACGCCGTGTGCTCGCAGTCGCCGTCGTCGTTGTCGCCGAAGGTCCGCAGGGCCAGCTCGTGGGCCACGTCGGGCTCGAGCATGGACTGGAGCAGGTCGTCCTCGAAGGCGACCTCGAAGGGGCCGGGGGTCTCGGTCTGGGGGACCTCGCAGGGGCCGCTGTCGCCGAGGCAGAAGTAGGGGTCGTCGCGCTCGGCGAAGTGGGTGCCGACGATGCGGGTCCAGTCCCACTGGGGCACCCCGTCGATCGCGTCGAGTCGGTCGATCGGGTAGCCGCTGCCGCCGCCCAGCAGGACGTTGTCGTCCAGGGTGAGCGTGATGTGGTCGTCGAAGGTGAGCGAGTCCTGCACCGAGCGGAAGGAGATGGAGCACAGGGTCGCGCCGGGCGGGATCGGCACCTCCCAGCGCTCGACGATGCGGGCCTGGTTGTACTCGTTGAGCCGCTCGAGGTTGTCCCCGATGCCCCACGGACACTCCTTCGTGGCGTCGGCGGTCATCTGGGTTGTGAGCAGGGTCGCGTCCTCGGCGCAGCTCTTCTCCCGCGGCTGCTCCTCGTCGTCGAAGCCGTGGCTGCCGGGCCAGACGTCGAAGTCGTCGTCGACGGGATCGCCGCCCTCGTCGATGCTCGGTCGCACGCCGTACTCGGAGCAGCCGGCGGCCAGCAGGAACAGCGCTGCGGCCAGGGGGGGAACGAGCCTCATGGGTGCCTCCAGTACGCCCGGTCGCACCCAGTGTCGGTCCTTCCCGCCTTACATCCGCTTGCCCTGGCTTGCGGCGAGATGTCAGGGACAACGTCCGTCCCGGCGCACTCGTTCTCAGCGCGGGAACGCCGCCTCCGGCCCGCGGACCTGGGCCAGCTGGTGGGCGCGGATGTGCGGGGCGGTGGTGCGCATGGTCAGGTCCAGGGGCCGCCTGGCGTCCTCCACCGTCACGACGACGCCGCCATGTCCAGATATGGTCGCAGCACGGTGCTGACGCGGGCCCGTTCTGCCGCTTCCCAGAGCTCGTCGATCGAGCCGGCGCGCCGCTCGACGTAGGCCCGCAGCGCCTCCATGGCGACGTCCAGACCCACGCGGCGTCGAAACCGGAAGCAGTCGGCGACCGTGCGCGCTGGCGACGTGATCTTCACGGCCACGCGATCCACCTCGTGCGTCTCCACCCCGTGATCGAAGCTCTCGCCCGTGATGCGCACGAGCTGTACGGACACGTCGAGGGACGTGGGCGGGGCCGCGCCTCGTCGGAGCGTGAGCCAGACGTCCGCTGGCAGCTGCGTCGTCAGGTCGTGGAACGCGAGCGCCGAGAGCAGGCAGATGACGCCGTGGGGCACGCGGCTGGCGATCTCGGCGAGGGTGTGGTGCTCCGACACGTCCGCGCCGGGCAGCTCATACAGCCCGCGGCCGACGCGGACGAGATCTCCGGAACGGATGAGTCGGGTGAGCGTCTTGCTGTCGACGCCGTGCTCGCGGGCGACGGCGGCCCGGAGGATGCCATGCTCCCGGGCCAGATCGAGGGCAAGCTGGTGGTGAGAGGTCATGCCGCAAAATCTACTCAGTTGGAGCCTGCTGGCAAGAAATTGCGGCATGTCCGATGGATCAGCGCGGGAACGCCGCCTCCGGCCCGCGGACCTGGGCCAGCTGGTGGGCGCGGATGTGCGGGGCGGTGGTGCGCATGGTCCGCAGCAGCTCGGCGAGCACGGGGGAGGGGTCGCTGTCGCGGGTGATGCAGCACAGGCCGACCTGCAGGGCGGGCTCGTCGAGGAGGGGGACGTAGCGGACGCCGGGCACGTGCAGGTTGGTGGCGGAGAAGGGGACCAGGCAGGCGGCGCCGCTGGTGGCGATCATGGCGATGCCGTGGACCACGTCGGCGACCTCGGCCTGCACGGTGGGGGTGAAGCCGACCCGCGCGCACATGTCCTGCACCCGGTCGATGAAGCTGGGGCGGTAGCCGGTGGGGAAGAGCACCATGGGCACGCCGTCGAGGTCGGCGAGGTGCACGGCCGGGCGCGCGGCGAGGGGGTGCTCGGCGGGCAGGGCGACCAGCAGGGGCTCGGAGAGCAGGACCTCGGAGACCAGGCCGGGCACGGGGCGCATGAGGCGGTTGAAGGCGAGGCTGATCCGATCCTGCTTCAGGGCCTCGATCTGCTCTTCCTTCACCATGTTGTGCAGCTTGAAGCTCACTTCTGGGAATCGCTCCCGGTGGGCGCGCAGCAGCATGGGGATGGCGCCGAAGATGGCGGTGCCGAACAGGCCGATCTCCAGCGTGCCGGCGTGCCCCTCCCCGGCGCGGCGCGCCCGTCCCTCGGCGTGCTCGACGTCGCGGAGCACCTGCCGCGCGTCCTCGAGCAAGACCCGCCCGGCGTCGGTCAGCTCGACGCCGCGGGAGGTCCGCTCGAACAAGGCGGTGTCGAGCTCCGCCTCCAGCTGCTGGATCTGCCGGGTGAGGGGAGGCTGGGAGATGTGCAGGCGCTGGGCGGCCCGAGTGATGTTGCCCTCTTCGGCGACCACGACGAAGGAGCGCAGGTGGCGGAGCTCCATGCAGACCTCGCTGGCTGTCATGCTCAGAAGGTATCGCATACCCGCCCAATCAGTATTGGACCCGCATTTCTCCAGTTTGCAGAATCGCCGGACGGAGCAGCTCACCGCCTCCGACGATTCCTTCGACCAGGAGAGACCCATGGCACTCACAGGAGTTCTTCGCCCCGGCCACGTCCAGCTGCGCATGCTCGACCTGGAAGAAGGCGTGCGGCACTACCGGGACGTGCTCGGCCTGCAAGAGACCGGCCGGGACGATCAAGGCCGCGTCTACCTGAAGGCCTGGGACGAACGAGATCATTCCAGCGTCATCCTGCGGCAGGCCGACCGCGCTGGCATGGACTTCATGGGCTTCAAGGTCCTCGACGAGGCGACCCTCGACCAGCTGGAGAAGGACGTTCAAGCCTGGGGCTTGCAGACCGAGCGCCTGCCCGCGGGAGAGCTGATGGAGACCGGGGAGCGCGTGCGCTTCATCATCCCCAGCGGCCACGCCATCGAGCTGTTCGTACACAAGACCATGGTCGGCAACCCGCTCGGTGAGGTCGATCCGGGCTCCTGGTGCAAGGAGCAGGACACCGGCATCGCCCCCCTGCGCCTCGATCACGCGCTGCTCTACGGCCCCAACGTCGATCAGGTGCTCGACCTGTTCACCAACGTCCTCGGCTTTCACCTGGCCGAGTACGTCAACCTGCCCGACACCGACATCAAGGGTGCGCTGTGGCTGGCGTGCTCCAACAAGGCCCACGACATCGCCTTTGTCGTTCACGAGGAGCCCGGCGCCCTGCACCACGTCTCCTTCCTGCTCGAGAGCTGGGACCGGGTGCTGCGGGCGGCGGACATCATGGCGGCGCACAAGGTGCCGGTCGACATCGGCCCCACCCGCCACGGCATCACCCGCGGCGGCACCATCTACGCCTGGGACCCGTCGGGCAACCGCTTCGAGACCTTCCAGGGCGGCAACTACTCCTACCCGGACTGGAACCGGATCGAGTGGTCCTGGGACGGCCTGGGCGCGGGCGGCGGCCTGGACGTGGCCCACCGCAAGCTGCACGAGACCTTCCTCGGCGTGGTGACCTGAGCCATGGACACGCTCTCGAACTTCATCGGCGGGCGGTACGTGCCCTTCGATCCGGACGCCACCTACCCGATCGTCTCCCCCGTAGACGGCGCCTTCACAGCCCGGGTGCACGAGGCCGACGAGGCACTGGTGGACGAGGCCGTCATGGCCGCGCACCGGGCCCTCACCGGACCGTGGCGCGACCTGACCCAGCCGCAGCGTTCCGACCTGCTCAACGCCGTCGCGGCGGGGATCAGCGAGCGCTTCGACGACTTCGTCGAGGCGGAGATGGCCGACACCGGCCAGCCCCGCCACGTCATGGAGAAGGCCTTCGTCCCGCGCGGGGCGGCGAACTTCGAGTTCTTCGCCGATCTCGTGAAGAACCTGCCCACCGAGACGTTCGAGCTGCGCACGTCCCACGGGGACGCGCTGAACTACGCCCTGCGGCGACCCAAGGGCGTGATCGGCGTGATCTGCCCCTGGAACGCCCCGTTCCTGCTGATGACCTGGAAGGTCGCGCCGGCGCTGGCCTGCGGAAACACCGTGGTGGTCAAGCCCAGCGAGCAGACCCCGCGCACGGCGACCCTGCTGGGTGAGGTCATGCGCGCGGCGGGGGTGCCCGACGGCGTCTACAACGTCATCCACGGCTTCGGACCCGGCTCGGCGGGCGCGTTCCTGACCAGCCACCCGCGGGTCGACGCGATCACCTTCACCGGCGAGACCACCACCGGCACCGCCATCATGAAGGCCGCCGCCGAGGGCGTGCGCGACGTCAGCTTCGAGCTGGGCGGCAAGAACTCCGCGGTCGTGTGCGCCGACGCCGACCTCGACAAGGCGGTCGAGGGCGTCTTCCGCTCGGCCTTCCTCAACACCGGGCAGGTCTGCCTGGGCACGGAGAAGGTCTTCGTCGAGCGCCCCATCTTCGAGGCGTTCCGCGACAAGCTGGCCGCGCGGGTCCAGCAGGTCCGCTACGGCCGCCCGACCGAGCGCGACACGACCTACGGCCCGCTGATCAGCCAGGAACACCGCGACAAGGTGCTCTCCTACTACGCGCAGGCCGTCGCGCAGGGCGCCACCGTCGTCACCGGCGGCGGCGTGCCCGACATGCCCGCCGATCTCGCCGGAGGATCCTGGATCCAGCCCACCATCTGGACCGGCGCCCCCCCCGACGCGGCCATCCTGCACGAGGAGATCTTCGGCCCCTGCTGCCACCTCGCCCCGTTCGACGACGACGACGCCGTCGTGCGCCTGGTCAACGCCACGCCCTACGGCCTCGCGGCCAGCGTGTGGACCCAGAGCCTGTCCCGCGCCCACCGCTTCGCCGCCGCCATCGACGTCGGCGTGGTCTGGATCAACTCCTGGTTCCTGCGCGACCTGCGGACCGCCTTCGGGGGCGCGAAGCAGTCGGGCATCGGACGCGAGGGCGGGGTGCACAGCCTCGAGTTCTACACCGAGACCAAGAACGTGTGCGTGCAGCTATGAACGCCGAGAATCCACTGCTCGACCAGCTCGGTGCCCGGCTGTACCAGGCGTGGCGCACGGGGGAGCCGATCGCCCCCCCGCGCGCGTCCGCCGAGCTGTCCCTGGCTGACGCCTACCGCATCCAGGAGGCCTTCCTGAGGCGGCGGATCGCGGCGGGCGAGACCGTCGTGGGCAAGAAGATCGGCGTGACCTCCAAGGCGGTGCAGGACCTGCTGGCGGTGACCCAGCCCGACTTCGGCCAGCTGCTCTCGGGCATGGAGGTCGAGGACGGCACCGAGATCGACCTCTCCACCCTGATCCAGCCCAAGGCCGAGGCGGAGCTCGCCTTCGTGCTGAAGGACGACCTGGTCGGCCCCGGGATCACCGCCGTCGACGTGCTCATGGCGACCGCGTACGTCTCGCCCTGCATCGAGATCGTCGACTCGCGGATCCGCGGCTGGGACATCCACATCCAGGACACGGTCGCCGACAACGCCTCGTGCGGGGTGTTCGTGCTCGGCCGCCCTCGGGCGCACCCCCTGGACGTCGACCTCGATCTCGCCGGCATGGTCGTCGAGGTGGACGGGGAGATCGCGACGACCGGCGCCGGGGCTGCGGTCCAGCACGGGCCCGCCAACGCGGTCGCCTGGCTCGCGAACACCCTCGGCGCCCTCGGCATGCCCTTCCGCGCCGGGGAGGTGATCCTGTCAGGATCCCAGTCGATCCTGCTTCCTTGCCAGACGGGCACCACGCTCACCTGCACCGTCGGCGGCCTCGGCAGCTGCTCGGTGCGCTTCGTCGGAGGTGGGGCATGAGCCTGCCCTCCGCCACCGTGCGCGAGCTCGCCGACCACGTGCTGCGCGCCCAGCTGGACGCCGCGCCCATCCCGATGCTGACGAACTCCCACGGCGCGCTCTCGGTCGACGACGGCTACGCGGTGCAGAACGCCCTGCGCCAGCGCTACCTCGACGCCGGCCACCGCCTCTTCGGCTGGAAGGCCGGGCTCACCTCCCGCGCCAAGATGCGCCAGATGGGCGTCGACCAGCCCTCGGTCGGCTTCATCACCGACCGCATGTCCGTGCCCCAGGGCACCGCCGTGCGGGTCGCCGACCACGTGCACCCGCGGGTCGAGTGCGAGATCGCCTTCGTCCTGGCCCGCGACCTGCCCACGGACGGCTGCACCACCGACGACGTGCTCTCCGCGACCGCATTCGTCGTGCCCGCCATCGAGATCATCGACTCCCGCTTCGAGAACTTCCGCTTCGACCTGCCCAGCGTCATCGCCGACAACAGCTCCAGCGCGCGCTTCGTGCTGGGCGGCAACGGCCGGCGCCTCGACAGCATCTCCTCACGCACGACCCTCGGCGTCGCCCTGGTGAAGAACGGCGAGGTGATGGCCACCGGCGCCAGCGCCGCAGTGCTCGGCGATCCCGCCGCCTCGGTCGCGCTGGTCGCCAACCTGGTGGGCGCGCTGGGGTGCCGGATCGAGGCCGGCATGACCGTGCTCTCGGGCGGCATCACCGCGGCCTTCGCCGTGCAGCCCGGCGACGTCGTGTCCGCGCGCTTCCAGGAGCTGGGCGTGGTCGACGTCCGCTTCACCTGATCCGCTTACAACCTCCAGGATCCCCCCATGGACAAGATCCCCTGCGCCCTCATCGGCTCCGGCAACATCGGCACCGACCTCATCTACAAGCTGCGCCGCACGACCTGCCTCGAGCCCGTGTGGATGGTCGGCATCGACCCCGACTCGGAGGGCCTGCGCCGCGCCCGCGAGCTGGGCCTCAAGACGACCCACGAGGGCATCGATGCGCTCCTGCCGCACCTCGAGGAGGACGGCATCCGCATCGCCTTCGACGCGACCAGCGCCTACGTGCACGCCCACCACAGCGCGCTGCTGACCGCCCGGGGGGTCAAGGTCATCGACCTCACCCCGGCCGCCATCGGGCCCCTGTGCGTGCCCCCGGTCAACCTCGACGAGCAGGTCGAGCTGGGGGCGGACAACGTCAACATGATCTCCTGCGCCGGTCAGGCGACCATCCCCATGGTGCACGCGATCTCGCGGGTCCAGCCCGTGGCCTACGCCGAGATCATCGCCAGCCTCGCGAGCCTGTCCGTGGGCATGGGCACCCGCAAGAACCTCGACGAGTTCGTCTACACCAGCTCCCGCGCCATCGAGAAGGTCGGCGGCGCGAAGAAGGGCAAGGCGGTCGCCATCGTCAACCCCGCCGAGCCCCCGCTGATCATGCGCAACACCATCCACTGCCAGGTGGATGGCGAGCCCGACAAGGCCGCGATCGACGCCTCGGTCCTGGCCATGCTCGCCGAGGTCCAGAAGTACGTGCCCGGCTACCGGCTGGTGAACGGCCCCGCCTACGACGGCGACTTCGTCAGCATCTTCCTGGAGGTGGCGGGCCTCGGCGACTTCCTGCCTTCCTACGCCGGGAACCTCGACATCATGACCGCGGCCGCCGCCCGCACCGGCGACGTCTTCGCCGAGCGCATGCTCCGGGCGCAGAAGGAGGTGGCGTGATGGACCCGAACACCACGCTGAAGCAGCGCGAGATCCTCGTGCACGACATGTGCCTGCGCGATGGCATGCACGCGAAGCGCCACCAGCTGACCCTCGACGAGATGAAGACGCTCGCGAAGGCGATGGACCGCGCCGGGGTGCCGCTCATCACCGAGGGGTCCGAGTTCCGGAAGCCCCAGTGGGAGACATGGCGGCGCTGGCCGGCCTGTCCCTGTGGGTGACCTCCCAGCGGGGCGTGTCCGGCGATCTCGATGGAGGGGTC
>CALATR010000622.1 GCA_937891875.1 uncultured Pseudomonadota bacterium
GACCAGCGAGCTCTTCGACCAGCCCCACCAGACCAACATCATCGACACTCCCGGCCACGTCGACTTCACCATCGAGGTGGAGCGTGCGCTCCGCGTGCTCGATGGTGCGGTGCTCGTGCTGTGCGGTGTCGCCGGCGTGCAGTCCCAGTCGCTGACCGTCGATCGCCAGATGCGCCGGTACAACGTCCCGCGCGTGGCCTTCGTCAACAAGCTGGACCGCCAGGGCGCCAACCCGTTCAAGGTCAAGGACCAGCTCCGCGAGAAGCTGTCCCACAACGCCGTCATGATGCAGATCCCGATCGGTCTCGAGGGCGATCACGTCGGCGTGGTCGACCTCGTCGAGATGCGCGCGGTCTACTTCGAGGGCGAGAACGGCGAGAAGATCCGCTACACGGACATCCCGGCCGAGCTCCAGGAGCAGGCCGAGGAGTACCGGGAGATCCTGCTCGACGCGGCCTCCATGTTCAGCGATGACCTGATGGAGGCCATGCTCGAGGAGGAGGTCACCCCGCTCGTCATCCGCAAGGCCGTCCGCAAGGCCACGGTCGAGCGCCAGATGACCCCGGTCTTCATGGGCTCCGCCTACAAGAACAAGGGCGTGCAGGAGCTGCTCGACGGCGTCCTGTACTACCTGCCGGACCCCACCGAGGTCGACAACTTCGCCCTCGACCTGGAGAACGACGAGGCCGAGGTCAAGCTGGTCCCCGATCCGGACAAGCCCTTCGTCGGTCTGGCGTTCAAGCTCGAGGACGGCCAGTACGGTCAGCTCACCTACCTGCGCGTCTACCAGGGCACGTTGAAGAAGGGTGAGTTCATCCACAACCAGTTCGACCGCAAGAAGGTCAAGGTCGGCCGCCTGGTCCGCATGCACTCCAACGACATGGAGGACATCGACCAGTCCGAGCCCGGCGACATCGTCGCGCTGTTCGGCGTGGACTGCCGCTCCGGCGACACGTTCACCGACGGCACCGTGCGTCTGTCGATGACCTCGATGTTCATCCCCGAGCCGGTCATCCACCTGACCATCAACGCCAAGGACGCCAAGTCCACCCAGAACCTGTCCAAGGCGCTGCAGCGGTTCACGAAGGAGGATCCGACCTTCCGCGTGCACACCGACCCGGAGACCAACGAGACCATCATCTCGGGCATGGGCGAGCTGCACCTCGAGGTCTACGTCGAGCGCATGCGCCGCGAGTACAAGGTCGACGTCGAGACGTCCGCCCCTCGCGTCGCCTACCGCGAGACCATCACCCAGCGGGCCGAGTTCAACTACACCCACAAGAAGCAGACCGGTGGTTCCGGTCAGTTCGGCCGGGTGGCCGGCTGGATCGAGCCGCTCGTCCTCGAGGAGGGTGAGGAGAACGAGGCCGGGTACAAGTTCTCTGACGAGATCAAGGGCGGCGTCATCCCGCGCGAGTTCATCCCGTCCTGCGACAAGGGCTTCCGCTCGATGCTCGACAAGGGTCGCCTCATCGAGCAGCCCGTCGTGGACGTCTCCGTCACCATCAACGACGGTGGCTTCCACGCGGTCGACTCCAGCGACATCGCCTTCCAGGAGGCGGCGCGCGGTGCGTGGCGCGAGACCTACCACAAGGCCAAGCCCGCCATCCTCGAGCCGCTCATGAAGGTCGAGATCGAGGGCCCGGTCGAGTTCCAGGGCGCCATCA
Organism: uncultured Pseudomonadota bacterium; assembly: GCA_937891875.1. Classification (GTDB taxonomy): domain Bacteria; phylum Myxococcota_A; class UBA796; order UBA796; genus REDI01. The sequence goes on from CALATR010000622.1 coordinate 1,668, forward strand.
TCGGCACCATCAACCAGCGCCGCGGCATGATCCTGGGCTCGACGGAGGAGGACAACTTCTGCAAGATCGAGTGCGAGGTCCCGCTCTCCGAGATGTTCGGCTACTCGACCGTCCTTCGCTCCAACACCCAGGGCAAGGCCGAGTTCACGATGGAGTTCGCCCGGTACGAGCAGGTGCCGCGCAACGTCGCCGAGGAGCTCATCAAGAAGCACGAGGAAGAGAAGGCCGCTGCCCGTAAGTAGGCTTCCTTCCGAGATAAAACGCGTGACTCCGCCGACCGTGACCCCGCCGACAGACCGTCGGGGCCCACAGTCCGGCGGAGTCGCTGCATCCGGGGCCCACCGACAGGCCCCATCACGTGATATGCACGCGCCCCCGCCGACACCGCGACGGGCCTGACTTCGGAATCGACATGCACGAGCTCGACGATCGCACGCCAGTCCGAGCCCTGACCCAGTACCTGGGCGGGGAGCTCAAGGCTGGCCAGATCGCGTTCATCACGGCCAAGCCCGGCACCGGCAAGTCCCAGCTGCTGGTGCACCTCGCGCTCGACCGCCTGCTGCGGGAACAGAACGTGCTGCACGTGGCGCTCGAGGAGAGCGTCGAGCACGTGCGCACCCACTACGATCAGGTGTTCCGCGCCCTCACCGGAAAGGCCCGCGCCCAGGAGCGCGCCTCCGCCCTGGTCAGCGCCGAGCGTCACCGCATGATCCACACCTGGTTCGGTCGCCAGTTCTCGGTGGACGCCCTGGTGCGCTCGCTGGACCTGCTGTCCGAGATGGCGGGCTTCCAGCCAGGCCTGGTCGTGGTCGACGGCGTCGCCGGTCCCGAGACCGACCAGATCGCCAAGGGTCTCGCCGCCCTGGCCCGCACCCGCGACCTCGCCGTGTGGTTCACCCTGGCCGAGTCCGAGGCCGCCCCCGACGCGGCCCTGTGGGTGGACGTGCGGGTGGGCCTGCGCCTGACCCCCGACGCCACCAGCGTGCGCCTCACCCGCCTCGATGGGGACGGCCAGGCGGAGGACCTGCCCCTGTGCCTGGACCCCGCCACCATGCTGGTGCTGCGCGATGACGCCGCTCCCGAGGGCGCGCGCGCACTGGTGCCCCGGGCGGCGGACTGCACGCTCTACTCGGGCGGCGCGAACGGTTCCGAGGCGGCCTTCGGCGAGGCGGCGGAGCGCTGGGGCCTGCAGGAGGTGAACTTCACCTTCGAGGGGCACAAGCAGGTGCGCAGCCGCGGTCGCTACGTGCTCTCCGAGCGCGAGCTGGCCGCCGGCGACGTCAGCCTCCGCTACGTGAGCAAGCGCCTGTCCCGGACCTACTCCGAGGGCACGCTGATCCGGAAGGTCCTGCAGACGCTCTGGCACATGGTCAGCCGCAGCCAGCAGGTCTTCGTCATCGGCCAGATCCAGGAAGACGGCACCGTCGTCGGCGGCACCGGCTGGTCGGTCGAGCTGGCGCGCATGTGGAACAAGAGCCTGTGGGTCTTCGATCAGGACCTGGGCCGGTGGTTCCGCTGGGACGGCGAGGAGTGGGTGCCGGGCATCCCCGTCATCGAGGCCTCGCACGTCACGGGCACCGGCACCCGCTACCTGGACGCCAAGGGGCGCGAGGCGATCGAGGACCTGTTCCGGCGCAGCTTCGACGTCGGCACTGGCGACTGATGCGCGCCGCGCCGGGCTCGCCGGTGCTGGTGGTGACGCTCGCCCTGCTGGCGGCGACCTGCACGGGCGAGACCCCCGAGGTGACCTCGACCGAGGACCGCACGCCCTGCGCGACGGTCGACCCGGACAAGCGGCCGTTCTACGGAGATCTGCACGTTCATGCGGCATTCTCCTTCGACGCCCGCAACTACGACACCGTGCTCGAGCCCGACCAGGTGTGGGGGTTCGCCAAGGGCCAGCCGGTCGCCCTGCCGCCGCTCGGTGAGGACGGCATGGGCACTCGCGTCGTGCAGCTGGACCGCCCGCTCGACTTTGCCGCCCTGACCGAGCACGGCGAGTTCCTCGGCGAGATCGCGCTGTGCACGACGCCCGGATCGGCCGGCTACGACAGCGAGCGCTGCGAGGCGTACCATGGGGGTGGCGACAACGCGGCCTTCGACTTCGGCCTGCAGCTGTCCGCCCCCGATCCGGCGCGCTGGACCGACCTGTGCGGTGAGGACGGCAGCCTGTGTCGCCAGGCGGCCCGGACCCGCTGGCAGCGCATGCAGGCGGCGGCCGAGGCGGCGTATGACACGACCGACCAGTGCAGCTTCACCGCGTTCGTCGGCTACGAGTACACCAACACGGCGGACGTCTCGAACCTCCACCGCAACGTCGTCTTTCGCGACGCCCGCGTGCCCGACCTGCCGGTGACCCACTTCGAGGCGCCCACCCCCGAGGCCCTGTGGGGCGGCCTGCGCGACGCGTGCCACGAGGGCGTCGAGGGCTGCGACGTGCTGGTCCTGCCCCACAACTCGAACCTGTCCAACGGTAAGCTCTTCCCGGAGGACGGCGGCGTCGACCCGGCCCTGCGCGCCGCCTACGAGCCCGTCGTCGAGGTCTTCCAGCACAAGGGCGACTCCGAGTGCCGCAACGGCTTCCCCGGCGTCGGGCCCGATCCCGAGTGCGACTTCGAGAAGCTGCGGCCCCCGGGCGACGACATCTGCGCCCCCGGCGAGGTGGGCGCGGGCGGCATGCGCCTGTGGGGCTGCTCGCACCAGAACGACTTCGTCCGCAACGTGCTCAAGAGCGGCATGGCCCTGCGTCGAGAGACCGGCATCGACCCCTACCGCCTCGGATTCATCGGTAGCACCGACACCCACAACGGCACCCCCGGCCTGGTCGCGGACGTGGCCTTCCCGGGACACGTGGGGCTGGTGGATGACACGCCCGAGAAGCGGCTCGGAGACGGCAACATCACTCATGATGCCTTCCTGAACAACCCGGGTGGACTGGCGGCGGTCTGGGCACCCCAGAACACCCGCCATGCCATCTTCGACGCCATCCGCAGCCGCGAGACCTTCGCCACCTCGGGGCCCCGGATCCCGGTGCGCCTGTTCGGCGGAGATCTGCCCGCCGACTGGTGCGCGCGCGAGGACCGCATCGCCCGGGGCTACGACAAGGGCGTGCCCATGGGCGGCGTGCTCGAGGGCGGGCGCCGGGCGCCGAGGCTCGCGGTCGAGGCGTGGGCGGATCCGGGCACCGAGCGGGTCCCGGGGAATGGACTCGAGCGCCTGCAGATCATCAAGGTCGAGGTCACCGACTCCGGGGCGAAGGAGACCGTCATCGACGTGATCGGCGAGCGTGTGGAGGACCCGTCGGCCCAGACCTGCGCGCCGGTCGCCGCAGGGGTCGACCACCTGTGCGCGACCTGGCAGGACCCCGACTACGACGCCGATGCCGACGTCGCCTACTACGCCCGGGTGCTGGAGGTCCCGACCTGTCGCTGGAGCACCCTGCAGTGCAATGCGCTGGACGAGCGGCCGCCGCGCTGCGACGACAGCCACGTCCCCGAGGTCGGCCGCCAGCGGGCCTGGAGCTCACCCATCTGGGTGTTGCCTCGCGGAGTCAGCGAGTAGGTCAGGCGCTCGCCTGCAGGGCAGCCTTGCTGGTGCGCCACAGGGCCTCCGGGCTCGACGTGCCGGCCTCGGGCAGCACGATGGTCACGGGTACACCGGCGACGGCGTCGAACAGGGCGGCGCGGGTCGGGTCCATGGCCACCACGATCGGGCCCTCGTCCTCGCGTCGGGCCTCTCGGAGCGCCTGGCCGAGCGCACGAAAGTGACGTTCACGGCCGTCCTTTTCGAAGGCGGGATCGTTGACCACGTGGGTGGCGCGGGGGTCGTGCTCGGCGACCGCGTGGCGCGCTCCCTCTGGCGTGAGCGGGGACGCATCCTGCACACGGTCGGCGGGGATGGTCTGGTCGAGGGCGGGGTTCCGGGACGGCGCGGTCGGGGGCAGCTCGAGGGCGCGGTGACCGGACGGGGTGCAGCGGAGCAGGGTCTCGTCGCGGGTGCCCACGCGCAGCACGTACCAGGTCTGTGCTTCCATGGTCTCTCCTGGGTCAGGGGTTCTCTGATCGCGTAGGACACGAGGTCGGCGATCTCAAGGAAAACCCTGGCTGCCCGTGAGCTGGACCCGGATCGAGGGATCCGCCGGTACTCAGCCCCACATGTACGCGGCCACGCCGAAGAGCGGGCCGAACAGGAACATGGGGATGAAGAAGAGGTGCCCGCCACCCCAGGGGAGGATGAGGTTGGCCGGGTTGGCGTCCTCGTCGTCGCCGAACGCGTTGGCCAGGCGCCACAGGATGTCGATGGGCGCGGCCACGGCCATGGTGGAGACGAGGAACGGCAGGGTGAAGTCGAACCCGAACAACGTGAGGATCCCGGCGATGGCGGCGCCGACGAGGGCAGCAACGAGGAGCTCGCCGACAGCGATGAAGTTGAAGATGATCAAGGGACCTCCAGGGTGAAAACCTACATCTCCATGCCTGATGGAGCGGGGGGCGGTTGTTGCACGATGTGACCGAGCGGCGCGGCCGTGCCCTCGAAGAGCGCGCGGTGGGGGCGCAGGGCGTCCCAGAGGTGGTCGGCGAGGGCGCGTACCCGGGCGGTGCGCTTGAGATCGGGGTGCACCAGCAGCCACAGGGCGCTCTCCGCCGCGGCGATGGGCTCGCCGATCCGCTGCAGCTGGGGATCGACGTCGCCGACGAAGCAGGGGAGCAGCACCCGGCAGGGCACGCAGCGCGCGACCCGCTGCATGGCGACCACGCCGTTGACCGCGATCACGACGGGATCGGAGCCGTGGTGCTCCCGTCGCCACACCTCGGCGTCGAGGGACTCCAGATCGCCGGCGTAGCGGGCCCAGGGCAGGGAGCCGGGATCGGGACCGGGGTGGGCGGTGGCGTAGGCGGCCCAGGCGAGCGCGCCGACCCGGCGACCGAGCGCATCCTCTGGGGGCTGGCGGCTGGGGCGGACCGCGACGTCGGCCTCCCGGCGGGACAGGTCGAAGTAGCGATCGGCGAGGCTCACGTGGAGGTGGACCTGCGGAAAGTCCAGTCGAAACGTGGCGAGTGGCTGGACCAGCAGGTCGATGAGCGTGTCGGGTGCGGTCAGGTGCACCGGGCCGCGGGGGGCCTGATCCCGGCCGGCGATGGCGCGCACGAGGGTCATGACGTCGCCCTCGACACCTTCGGCGAGGGGGAGCAGCGCCTCGCCGGCGGCGGTGGGCGTCAGGCCGGTCGGGTGGCGGTCGAACAGGCGCGTGCCCAGAGACTGCTCCAGGCGACCGAGGCGGCGGTGCATGGTCGACGGGGTGGCATCGAGGGCGTCAGCGGCAGCAGACAGGCTTCCTTCCCGGGCGATCGCGAGGAAGACGGGCAGGTCGTCCCAGTTCAAGCTTTCCATTTTCGCAATACTCCGTGCCGATGCAGAGTCTAGTCATGCGCTCCCGCAATGCATACCCTTCGGACATCACCCTGGAGGGCACATGCAGATGGCCATCCGCCGAGCCGACCAGCGCGGTCATGCCGACCACGGCTGGCTCGACACCCACCACACCTTCTCCTTCGCCGGCTACTACGACCCGCAGTTCATGGGCTTCTCCCACCTGCGCGTCATCAACGAGGATCGGGTCGCCCCCGGCCGCGGCTTCGGCGCCCACCCCCACCGCAACATGGAGATCATCTCCTTCGTGGTCGAGGGCGCGCTCGAGCACAAGGACACCCTGGGCTCGGGCTCGGTCCTGCGCCCGGGCGAGATCCAGGTCATGTCCGCCGGTTCCGGCATCGCCCACAGCGAGTTCAACCCGAGCCCGACCGATCCGCTGCACTTCCTGCAGATCTGGCTGCTCCCCCGCGAGGGCAACACCCGGCCCCGCTACGACCAGCAGGGCTACGACGTCGAGCTCCGCGGGCCCCAGCTCCTCGTGAGCCCGGACGGGCGCGACGGCTCGGTGCAGGTCGGCCAGGACACCGACCTGTGGCGGGTCCGCCTCGACGCGGAAGGCTCGACCGAGGTGCCGCTCTCCCGACCGCGGGCCTGGGTCCAGGTCGTTCGCGGCAGCATCGAGGTCGAGGGGGTCGCGCTGCAGCAGAGCGACGGCCTGGCCATCGCCGAGCGCGCGGGTCCGCTGGGCATCACCGCCCGAGAAGACGCCGAAATCCTGGTCTTCGACCTGCGCTGATCCTGGAGGACGCATGCGGGACTTCACCCGAGAGCACGACGGCGACCTGGTCCGCTTTGCCGTGGGCGCGGAGCCGGACATGGCCTCCCTGCTGGTCGAGCGCGGCGCAGCGCGCGTGCTGCTGGTCTGCCAGGGACACCACCGTGAGGGTGCCGACCGCCTGGCCGACGCCCTCGGCGAGCGCGCGGTCGGCGTGTTCGCCGGCGTGACCCGCCAGGTGCCGGAGTCCGTCGTGCAGGCCGCCCTGGCGGAGGTCGATCGCACCCGGCCGGACTGGATCCTCGCCCACGGCGGCGGCTCCTGCGTCGGCGTCGGCAAGGCCATCGCGCTGGAGCGGGGGATCCCGATCGCCAGCGTGCCGACCACGTACGCGGGCTCCGAGCGCACGAGCATCTACGGCTTCCAGCTCGACGGCCACAAGGTCACCGGCCGCGACGAGCAGGTGCGTCCGCGGCTGGTCGTCTACGACCCGAGCCTCACCCTGCCCCTGCCCCGCGACCTCTCCCTGGTCTCGCTCTACAACGCCCTCGCCCACAGCCTCGAGGCGCTGTACGCGACCTCGGTCACGGAGCGCGCGCTCGCCGCGGCCGAGGAGAGCCTCTCGCCCCTGGTCGCTGGATTCCGTGGGATCGCCGCCGATCCGGACGACCTCGACGCCCGGAGCGAGGCGACGTTCGGCGCCTACCTGGCGTCCGAGGCGCTCGATGGCGCGTCGATGGCGCTGCACCACAAGCTCGCCCACGTGCTCGGCGGCAGCTTCAAGACCCCCCACGCCCAGACCCACGCGACGCTGCTGCCCTACACCTTCGCGTTCAACGCGGTCGTCGCCGAGCGGGCCCGCGCCGCTGCCCAGCGCGCCTGGGGCACCGACGATCCCGCCGGCTTCCTGCACGACCTCGCCACCGAGGCCGGCCTGTCCATGTCCCTGCGCGATCTCGGCCTGACCGAGGCCGACGTCGACCGCGCCGCCGACCTGGCCGCCCAGGGTGCGTACCCCAACCCTCGCCCGCTTCACCGCGACGGCTTCCACCAGGTGCTGTCCGCGGCGCTGTCCGGCGTTCGACCGTCCTTCTCGGAGACCCCATGACCACGCCCCCGACGCTGACCGGCTTCCGCAACCAGCTCTCGTCCGAGGCCGTGCCCGGCGCCCTGCCCCGCGACCAGAACACCCCGCACGTGCCCCCCTTCGCGCTCTACGCCGAGCAGATCAACGGCACCGGGTTCACCGTGGAGCGGGCGCTGAACCGCCGCACCTGGCTCTACCGCCTGCGCCCGGCCATCCACGCCGGCCGCTTTCAGCCCCACCCGAGCCCGCCGCCAGGCTTCTCCACCGACTTCTCGAACGCGCTCCCCTTCCCCGAGGCCCTGCGCTTCAAGCCGGCCCCCGCTCCCGCTCCCGGCGTCGATCTGCTGGACGGCATGCGGACCTTCGCCGGTGCGGGGGACCCCGCCATCAAGCGCGGGGTCGCCATCCACCTCTTCGCCGCGACCGCGGACATGGCGCGCTCCTTCAGCAACATCGACGGCGACCTGCTCCTCGCCCCCTGGGAGGGCACCCTGCGGGTCCAGACCGAGCTGGGCGTCCTGCAGGTCGCACCCGGCCAGATCGTGCTCCTGCCCCGCGGGATCCGCTGGCGCGCCAGCCTGCCTGACGGAGCCGTGCGGGGCTTCGCCGCCGAGCTGTACGACGCCCACTTCGAGCTGCCCGAGCGCGGTGCCATCGGGGCCAACGGGCTCGCCGACGAGCGCCACTTCCACGCGCCCACCGCAGCCTACGAAGACGACCGGACGCCCCACGAGATCGTGGTCAAGCAGGGCGGGCACTTCTTCCGCACGGTCCAGCCGCACAGCCCGTACGACGTCGTGGCCTGGCACGGCAACTACCTGCCTTTCGCCTACGATCTCATGGACTTCCAGAGCTTCGGCTCGGTCTCCTGGGACCACCCCGACCCGTCCATCCTGACCGTGCTCACCTGCCCCATGGACGCCCACGGCCGCAACGCCATCGACGTGGGGGTGTTCCGCGGGCGCTGGGACGTCACCGAGCACACCTTCCGCCCGCCCTACCTGCACCGCAACAGCGCCATCGAGTTCAACGCGGTCATCCGCAACACCGGCACCAGCGGGCCCTACACCGCGGGCACCTTCTCGTTCACGCCCTACCTGACCCCCCACGGCGTGCCGCCCTACCACTACGCCCGCGCCTTCGAGGCCGGGGCCGACGCGCCTTCGGAGCCGGTGCGCATGAGCGACGACAGCCTGTGGCTGCAGTTCGAGAGCACCTACGTGCTCAAGGTGCTGCCCGGCTGGCTGGACGATCCC
>CALATR010000623.1 GCA_937891875.1 uncultured Pseudomonadota bacterium
CACACACGCGCGCGCGCGCTTACCAGCAATGTCCGGCGCCTCTTCCGCCGACGCCTGCGCAGGAGCTCGTGGCCGGGGGCGGCGATGGCGCGGTCGAAGAGCACGAGCACCAGCAGCACGGCGGGCAGCACGTACATGGCGGTGTTCTCGGAGACGACCACGCCGAGCCCGTAGTTGTAGAGCAGCACGACCGCGGCGGCGATCGCGATGAAGGGCACCAGCGCCCACAGGGCCCGGCCGGAGCCGGAGAAGCCCTCGCCGAGGTCGGGCAGCTCGAACTTGTGCTTGTTCCGGGCGAGGAAGCCGACCAGGGCGAGCACCGCGGTCAGGGCGAAGACCCAGATGCCGCCGCTGTACAGCTCGGTGGTCGTGACGTCGCTGTTGAGGGCGGCGATCAGCACGACGACGAGGCAGGGGGCGAGCACGACGCCGAGGCTGCCGGACATCGCGGTCGCTGCCAGCGCCATGCGGGAGGTGGCCCCGGCGCGGCGCAGCTGGGCGAAGATGACCGCGCCGGCCGCGAGCACGAAGATGCCGCTGGCGCCGGAGTAGGCGGTGGGAAGTGCTGCGAGCACGACCACGAGCCAGGCCAGGAGCGCCGGCGGGAGCTTCCACGGCGTGAGCACGTTGAACACGAGCGTCGCGAGCCGGGTGATGCTGAAGAGCATGCCGGCCCACAGGTACAGGCCGATCCCGAGGAAGACGTCGGGGGTCTGCAGGAAGCGGGACAGGAAGGCGGCCTGACCCGCGGGGTACTGGGCGATGATCCAGAAGTAGACGCCCGAGATGAGGATCATCCAGGCAAACAGCGGCACGACCATGACCAGGCGGACCGCGCTGGTGTCGCCGGTCGCCTCGGGGGGCCTTCGGATGAGATGTACGGCGTTGATCGCCAACAACACGACGAAGCCGATCGCCCAGAACAGCGCCACCTCGGGCGCGTCGTTCTCGGCTTCGGACCAGATCTGCACGAGGTAGTCCGCGAGGGCTGACGCCGCGAGCAGACCGTGGGCGAGCAGCTGGGCGCCCTGGGAGAGCCGGTGCTCGGCGGCGTTGCGGGGCTCACGCAGGGCGATGGGCACCTTGTTGAGGGTGGTGACCAGCGCGCCGAGGATGACGACCAGCACCAGCAGGTGCTTCCAGTAGGGGAACTTGCCGAGGTCGCCGATGGGGACCTCGAGGCTGCGGTAGAGGCGGCTGGCCGGGGTCAGGCGCTCGTGGATGGTGTCGTACTGGTCCCAGCGGGCGGCGCAGGTGTCGCGGTAGGCGCGCTGGGCGGCGCAGTCTGCAGCGGAGGTCACGACCGGCTCGGAGGGGCGGTCTCTGGTCTCTGGTCTCTGGTCTCTGGGGTCGGTGGTCCCGCCGTCGGTGTCGGGTTCGTCGCCTTCAGCGAAGGGGTCGTCCCCCGCAAACGGATCCTCGCCCGCGAACGGGTCTTCGGCGGGGGCGTCCGCCCCGGCGTCGGCGGCGCCGTCCTCGGCAAACGGGTCCTCGCCGGCAAACGGGTCCTCGCCGGCAAAGGGGTCCTCCGCAGGCGCTTCGGTCGCTTCACCGCCTTCCTCGGCAAACGGGTCCTCGCCGGCAAACGGATCGCCCGCGTCGCCCGCCCCGTCCTCGGCAAACGGGTCCTCCTCGCCAAAGGGATCCTCGCCGCCAAAGGGGTCGCCGCCGGTGCCCTCGCTGCCCCCTGCGCCCTCCTCTCCCGGCGGCGGGCAGGAGGCGATCGTCGCGTCGATCTCCTCGAGGTCGCACTCGGGGCGCTCCGGGTCCATCCGGAGCTCGTTCGCGTAGCCGGGCCAGATCCACTCGCCGAGGCGAATCAGCTGCTTGTCGGCATTCGAGCTGATCTTCAGCCCAAGCGCCACCACGAGCAGCACGAACACGAGGACCGCCGCACCCCTCCCCAGGAGTCGCAGCGGTCCGGGAAGCGCGTCACCGCCCGGCGGTTGGGACAAGAACTACTCCTTCTTCTCCACGCACTCGCTGCGCGCGGCGTCCTTCGCACAGCGCAGCTTGCGCAGCACGGACAGCATCGTGCCATCGTATGCCTTGTGCTTGTCACGCAGGTCGAGGCGGACCTGGAGGAACATGTCTTCGAACCCCGGATACTGCTCCTTCGGAATGTGGATCCAGTACTTGGAGTCGATGGCGGACTGGTCGGCGAGGACCGCCTTCTTGGCCCGATCGAACTGCCCGGCGAACCAGGCGCGGCTCTTGGCGCCGAAGTCGGCGGGGAACTTCTCGTGGCGGACCATGATCTGCAGGGTGGCCATGGCGAGGGGCAGGTCGACCACGCCACCGCCGTTGCTCATGCCGCGCCACAGCTCGAACGGCTGGTAGGCGAGGGCCGACATGTAGCAGGCGTCCACGTTGCCGTTGTTGAACTGCGGGCCGAAGCTGCCGAGGTCGGCGGGCACCATGATGGCGCCGACACGGTCGACCATGACCGGCGCGGCCTTGTCGTAGTCCATGGTCGCGATGCGCTTGCCGGCCAGCTCGGGCACGGTGTCGATGTTGCGGTCACGGACGTAGAGGAAGACCAGGCCGGCGGGCAGCACGCCCACGGTCTCGTGGGGGCCACTGCGGAGCTTGGCGGCGGCGCTCGGATACTTCACGAAGCTGTCGACCAGCTGCTTGAGCACGGCGTAGTCGTTGATCGCGCCGATGGCCTCGATGGTGCTGGGGAAGCGGTTGAAGCGCTGCAGGCGCACGCCGGTGGCCACGACGCCGTCGCACTTGCCGGCCTCGTAGTCCTTCGCCGCCGTCTCCTCGTCGGTGTAGGTCTTGATGTCGATCTGCACGCCCCAGGTGCCGGCCTGGAGCTTGTAGTCCTCGAGGATCTTGGAGAAATCACCGGACTTTCCGCCCGGATCGTACGCGCAGATGGTCTTGGCCTGGGCGTACGCGAGGCCCGGCAGGAGCACGCCGACGAGCAGCGTGAGCAGGGGCAGCAGGGTCCGGGTCATCAGGGCGTCTCCGGGTCGGGAGTGTCGGTGTCGTCGGGCTCGTCGGTCGCGAAGGGGTCCTCCGCGAAGGGATCGCCCTCGAAGGGGTCGTCGCCGCCAGAACCCGCGGCGGTGCTGTCGCCATCCCCGGGGAGAGGTCCCAGGGACTCCGCCCGATAACCACGGGCGCGGGTCCACACCAAGTCGGCCTCGTGCTGGGCGATCAAGCGCCCGTAGTCCTCGAGCAGCGCGATGCCGGGAGGGGGTGCGGGGGTCTCGCTCTCGAACGCGGCGATGGCCTTGCGCACCTGCGCGTCATTGCCCGCGTTGGCCGCCACCCGGGCGTGCATGGCCCGCGCGATGTGCACCCCCTGCGCCTCCCCACGGCTCGCCGCCTCGTCCAGCGCCGTCCACGGATCGACCCCGTCGGGCGCCGTGCCGGGCACCATCGCCCAGACCGACGCCTCGATGGCCGTGGGCACGCCCCACCAGCGCTCGTCGTCGAGGCACCGGCTGGCCCGGCCGACCTGGCGCAGGAGGTCCACCGGGATGCCGACCTGCCCGCCGCCGGCCTGATCGTCGAGCAGGGCGTTCGCGCCGCCGACGATGCCGATGAAGTAGGCGAGCTCCTCCTCCTTCTTCGCGAGCTTCGGGCAGCTGCCGTCGTCCGCGCCGATGGGGCCGATCGCCTCCTCCATCAGCTGGAACGCCCGCCAGCCACGCGCCGCCGAGCGGGTCCGGTGCCGGCGCTCGACCGCCCGGGCGTCCTTGACCGCGCCCAGGCGGGCCTCGCCGTCCAGCCAGTAGAGCGCCCGCTCCGCCTCGAGCTCGGCCTCCATCGCCGCTTCCTGGGCGCACACCCCGGCGGTCACCGAGAGGATCACCCGGGCGCGCCAGCTCTTCGTCTTGCCGACCAGCGACTCGGCGAGGGGCACGGTGCCGTTGGCCGAGCGGCAGGCGAGATCGACGTCAGGCAGGGCCAGGGCTTCTCCGATCGGGCCGTTGACCAGGTAGCGGTCGATCTTGACCGCACAGCCCGGCAGGGCCGTCAGCAGCGCCGTCAGCGCCAGGACTCGCAGGTGCATTCGCCTCTCCAGCGCGCGACGGTAGCACGTCCGGATCTGCCTGAAGAGAGTCGGCTCGGCGACCGATACAGCCCGTGGAGCGTTCGTGTCCACGTGGTCCCATCGCCAACGCCGCATCCTGATCGCGCTGCTGTTCTGCGTCCTCGGCTTGCATGTCGTGGTGCCGACCGCGCGCGCTGGCGACGTGGTGAGGCTGGATGCGGGCGCCGACGTGGTGCAGCTGGGCTCCGACGCCCGCCGCCTCACCGACCCCCGCCCGCCCGCCGCCTGGGCGGAAGTGGTCGCCGAACCCGGCTGGGTCGACGTGCCACCGAACGGAAACGCCGGCGTGCTCTCCGAGCCGACCTGGTTCCGGGTCGATCTGGTGTCCGAGGCGTCGCGCACGGTGCTCGTCCGCCTCAACGAGTTCTCCCCCCGCGAGGTGACGCTGGTGCACGTGGTCGACGGACGGGCCGCGCACTCCCGGACCGCCCGTGCCGACGAGCCGAGCAGCGCCCGGGACGTGGCCGATCCGAGCTTCATCTTCCGCCTGCAGCTCCCCGAGGGTGACTCGACGCTGCTCCTGCGCATGGTCAGCCACGAGCCCGTCCAGCTGCGCCTGACCGCGGAGTCCGAGGAGCACCTTGCGACCACCCTGGGCCGCCAGCACATGGCCTGGACCGCCTACATCGGTCTCATCGGCGGGCTCGCGCTCTACAACTTCTTCCTGTGGCTGACCCTGCGCGACCGGGTCTACCTGCTCTACGTGGGGATGGCCGTGTTCACCCACGGGCTGACGATCCTGCACATGGCAGGAATGACCTACGTCTTCCTGCCTGGTGTCCCTCCGGCGACCCTCGCACCGTGGGGCATGGCGTTCTACGGGCTCGGCGGGTTCGTCGCCGCCGCATTCGCCTGGCAGTACCTCCAGATCCCGCGCTTCGGCCCGTGGTCGCGGCCCTTCTATTACCTGTTCGCCGCCGGCTGCATCGTGCTCATCGCGGTCAGCCTGGCCACCGGCGGCGGCGGCTACCAGATCGCCATTGCGACCCTGGGTACGGCGCCGCTCCTCCTCATCGGCTCGGGCATCGAGGCCCTGTG
>CALATR010000624.1 GCA_937891875.1 uncultured Pseudomonadota bacterium
ACACCGACACCGACACCGACACCGACACGGATACCGACACGGATACCGATACGGACACGGATCCGCCGCCGACGTGGGCGAGGGACATCCGTCCGCTGCTTCAGAGCCGGTGCTCGGGGTGCCACACCGCCGGTGGGATCTCGGGGGGGATGGCGCTGGGGTCGGACGGGTATGACGTCATTGTCGAGGTCGCGTCTTCGCAGGCGTCCGGCGTGGACCGCATCGCGCCCGGCGATCCGGACAACAGCTACCTCTTCCTCAAGGTGACCAACCGTCAGGCGGAGGTCGACGGCGTCGGCGTGCGCATGCCCCGCGGCGGCATGCTGTCGGCGTCGGAGATCGATCTCATCGAGGACTGGATCCTGGCCGACGCGCCGGAGTGATCAGCCGCGCCAGACCCGGTCCTTCCACGTGGGGCCCCAGCCCTCGATGAGGATCTCGGCAGAGACGGCCTCGCGGACCGCGTGGCGCAGCTCTCCCGGGCCGCCGCGCTGGATCTCGGGCTTGGCGCGCATCAGGCTGCGGGCCAGCTCGGCGCGACCGGCGATGTCGTCGGCCTCGCCGGGATCCCAGGTGCTCACGGCGCCGCCTTTCACCCGGTGGCCGACGACCATCGGCCAGGCACCGCGGGGCTGGTCCATGTGGTTGATCACGACCGCGTCGAGGTGACCGACGACCTGGGCGGCGTAGCGCAACAGCACCAGGTCCAGCGCGCCGTGGCGGAAGGCGCCCTGCCAGCCGCTGCCGGAGTTGTGCGGCTCGGCGAGCACGTCGAGGTTGGGGTCCTGGCCGGGCAGGGGACCGGGGCCGTGGCGGCAGGTGGTGGTGCGGGTCAAGCCGAGCACGTAGGCGGGCCGGTCGCCGAGCAGCCGGTGGGCGGAGGCGGGGGTGGTGTCGCCCCAGGAGACGTAGGGGTGCAGGCCCCAGGTCTCGTCGAGCATCACGCCCTGGGCGCCCTCGAACAGGGGCTGGCGGGCCTCGGCGATGCGCTGCTCGACCTGCCCGGGGGGAGCAATCTCGACCTTGCGCAGCGAGTTCCATGCCTCGACGATTCTCTTGGAAGCGGTGGAATCATCGAGCAACCCAAAGGCGCGCTCGACCCGGAGGTCGACGTGCTTGCGGGTCAGCAGGTCGCGCAGCTCGGCGAGCTCGGCGCGCTTGCGCTCCTGCTGGCGCTCGAGGCGGGCACGGACGGCGTCGGGATCCACGAGGTCGCCGGCGACCACACAGTCGTCGTGGCCGGCGGCGGCGTCGCGCACGCAGGCGTCGATGCCGACCCCGGTGGTGCCGTGGCCGCTCCGCCCCCGACCCAGCTCGCGCAGGTGGACCTCGGCCTGCTGGTAGGGGGTGATGACCCGGGCGCGCGCGTCGATGGTCAGGCGAGCCAGGGCGTCGTCGATGCCTTCGCGGGCGAGGTGCTCGCTCTCGATGAGCAGGGCGAGCGGGTGCAGGACGAAGGCGTCGGCGAGCAGGGTGCGCACGCCACGGACGAAGCTGCCCGAGCCGATCTGGCTGAAGCAGTGGTGCCGACCGCCGGGGAGCACGACGTTGTGGCCGGCCTGGGCGCCGCCGTGGTGCCGCACGACCACGTCCGCCTCGAGCCGGCGGGTGAGGTGATCGATGGTGGCGCCCTTGCCGGCGTCGCCGAAGCCCAGGTCCAGCACGACCCAGGCGGGTCGCTCGGTTCTTCGAGCGGTGGGGTCCGGACTCACTGCAGCGAGGCACCCCCGAGCCCGGGGCCCGGGGTGCCGTCCTTGCCCAGGTTCGCCGCGAACGGCGTCAGCGCGCGCACGACCGCCTGCACGACCTCGCGATCCACGCCGCTGTCACCCAGCCGACGGGCCAGGCCGTCGAGGTCGTCCACGCCGCCCTCGAGCAGGGAGACCAGGCCGGCGGCGACGTAGCTGGTGTGGTCGGGATGCTCCATGGCGACCACACGATCTCCAAGGAGATCCCTCCACTGTCGCTCGACCTGGCGGGCGCGGCCCGGGTCGGGGATGAGGTAGAACGGCTCGAATGCGCGCATGGTCTCGTCGATGACCTCCCGGATGGGGATGTCGGCGGCGAGGTCATCGCCGATGACGGCCTTCACTTGCGCGGCACTCACAGCGGGGTTCGGCGGCTCGTCCCCGGTGATGAAGAGGTAGCCCCGGCGGCCACGCTTGCTGACGCAGTCCATGTCGGTGTGGCGGGCACAGAAGTACATCGCGAGCTCGTAGCTCTCGTTGCCGCCGCCTCCGCCGCCCTCCAGGTAGAGGTTGGTGAGCCACTGGTCCATCAGCCGCTCGGTGGACTCGAACTGGCCCACCTGGAGCGGCGCCCGGTCGCCGTTGGCGCAGCCGACGCCCATGAAGAGCACCTGGGGATCGGGCACGCCGGACTCGAGCATGGCCTGCATGAACGTGGGCAGGGTGGCTGTGGCGAGGCGGGCCGGG
>CALATR010000625.1 GCA_937891875.1 uncultured Pseudomonadota bacterium
GAAGAAACGAACGTTCGCAGGGCCGCCACCCTCTCTGTGAACCGCTCTGTGCCTCTGTGCCTCTGTGCCGAGCGGTCTCGCGCCCCGCCACCACACCTCACGCCCAGCCGATCTCACGCCCCGCCACCGCACTCTGACCGTCCCCTACGGCGTCCGATCACACGCATCCCCGATCCCGTCCCCGTCGCTGTCCGTCTGATCCGGCGCCCACGGGCCGCCTTCCTGCAGCGAGATCTCGAGGTCGGTCACGCCGTTGCCGTCCCCGTCCTTGAACCGGGCGTACACGCCCCAGCCGCCGCCCTGGTCGTAGACCTTGATGAGCAGGCGGTGCCAGCCGGTGCCGAGGCTGACCGGGACCTCGTTGCGGTCCTGCTGGGTGCCCTGGCAGCGGGCGTCTTCGAGCACCACGGCGTCGTCCCACCACACGCGGGCGCCGTCGTCGGGGCCGACGGAGAGGGTGAGGTCGACGGGGCCGTCGGGGGAGCGCACCCACAGGGCCTGGTAGCTCTCGCGGGGGGCCTCGCCGCCGAGGGGGCGGAAGAGCTCGATGCGATCGCCGTCGGAGAAGAGCGGGAGCCAGGGCTCGCCCTCGACCTGGACGCCGAGGCCAATCTCGGCGGTGGCGTCGTCGGGGCCGAGGCGATCGGCGGTGGGCAGGCACCGGTCGGGGCTGGAGATGCCCACGAGGGGACCCACGACCAGCCAGTCGCGGAGCCAGCCGTCGCCGTAGGGCGCCAGCGCGACCGGGTCGCCGGCGTTGGGCACGCGGGGGCAGTTGTCGACCTCGTCGAGCACGCCGTCGTTGTCGTCGTCGGGATCGCAGGCGTCGGGCATGCCGTCCTGGTCGGGATCGTCCTCGACCAGCCAGGGCACGCCCTCGAGATCGCAGGAGTCACCTGTCTGGAGATCGAGGGTGTACGCCGGGACTTCGCGGCCGAGCAGACCCTCCACGCACACGGCGTACGCACCGCCAGGCAGGAAGCGGGCGCCGGGCTGGCGGATGGGATCGAGGGCGACGCAGCGGTCCGCGGAGGCGGCGCCGGTGGCGAGGATGGCGCCGCGGACGGGCTCGTGCAGGGAGAGGGTCACGTCGGGGCAGCCATCATCGACGGCGTCCGGGCTGGTGCGGGTCTCGACGTCGACGAAGCCGTCCTCGGGCACGGTGACCCGCCAGCAGTCGACGTCGCCGTCGGGGAGGCCGCCGTGGCCGACGTCGGCGAGCGCGTTGGCGAGCAGGGGGGTGCCGTTGTCCTCCGTCTCGATGGTGCCGGTCTCCTCCTCACAGGCCGGCGTGCAGCCGTCACCGCCGAAGTCGGTGCCGTCGTCGCACGCCTCGCCGCTGTCGACGACGCCGTCGCCGCACACGGGCAGGGTGCAGTCCTGCCGACACTGATCGGGCAGCAGGCCGTTGCCGGCCGGATCATCGCATTGCTCGCCCAGATCCTCGTCCACCACACCGTCGCCGCAGACCGGATCCGCGGGGGAAGGGCAGCCAGCGAGCAACAGGCACAGGGGCAGGATCGTACGCATGGGTGCACGCTATCCGCCCCCGGCTGGCGAAGCGTCAACGCTCCGTCACGGGGACGCCGCGCCGTCAGGCGTTAGCGGGGGGATCAGGAGGCCAGGCATGCAGTGCCCGCGCTGCTTCTTCGAGAACCCCGCCGACGCACGCTGGTGCGGCTACTGCGGTCATGCATTCGACCGCGGCGAGCCCGGCGCGGGCGGGGCCGAGCAGCAGCCCGCGGGGCGCGGAGCCGATCGCGCCGCCGAGCGACCCGGCGGTCGTCAGGCGGTCGGACGCTCGGCGCGCAAGCACGACACCCACCTGGGCATCCACCCGCAGGACGATCCCTTCGAGGCGGTCGCGATCAGCTTGCGCGGCGGATCGGCAGCCAGCGAGGACAAGCCGGCTCCTCCCCCGCCCCCCGTGCCGCGGCCTGGAGCGGCGGCCCCCGCAGCGCCTCCCGCCTCCCCCAAGAGGCGCCCTCGCCCCCACCAGGACACCGTGGTCGAGGGCCTGCTGGACGAGGAGGCTCCGCCGCGGGCGGAGATCGTCGGCGTGCTGCTCTGCATCGCCGAGGGCGGTGAGGCCACCCCCCACGTGCTGCGCGCCGGGTCGATCCGCATCGGTCGCGATGCCGACAACGACCTCGTGCTCGATGATCCCCGCGTCAGCGCCCACCACGCGGTGCTCCGGGCGGACCCGGGCACGGCCTACCTGCTGGACACGTCCACCAACGGCACCCTGGTCAACGGCACGCGGGTGCGGGCAGACCGCGCCTCCCTCGCGGATGGCGCCGTCATCGAGCTCGGTCGCACCGTGCTGGCCGTGCAGCTCTTCGCCGAGGACACCCTGGGGGTCCTTCGCGGCGTCGTCCCGTGAGGAGGGCGGCGCTGGCATCGGCGGCGCTCCTCGCCAGCGCTCCGGCGATGGGGGGCGGGCCTGATGTGCGCCTGCGCCTGGTCGACCCGGCGCCCGAGGGTGGTAGCGTCGCGGTGATGTTGACCCACACCGGCGTCGCAGCGGCGGATCTGGAGCTCCACCTCGACGGCGGTGAGCTCGACGACGTCGCGATCACCCCCCAGCCCAGGGCCTCGCGCACCGAGCTGGTCCTGCACGCGCCGGACGGTCAGGTGCGGGCGGTCCGCGAGGCGGCGCTCGGCTGGACCCGGCTCATCGGCCGCACCGAGCCGGTCGAGC
>CALATR010000626.1 GCA_937891875.1 uncultured Pseudomonadota bacterium
ACGGCCGCCCCGTGCCCACCGTGCCCCGCGCCGTGGTCGAGCGGCTGATGGACTACGACTGGCCGGGCAACGTGCGCCAGCTGGAGCACACGGTGGAGCGGGCGGTGATCCTGTCCCGCGGCGACGTGCTCGACATCCCCCTGCCCGAGGACGAGCTGCGCCACGAGCACGACGAGGACGAGCGCGGGCCGATGGACCTCCTGCCGTCCCCCGGCGTCAGCCTGCAGGACCACCTGGCGGAGTACGAGCGCCAGGTGATCATCGCGGCGCTGAAGGCGAGCGAGGGGGTGCAGGCGCGCGCGGCGAGGAGATTGGAATTGTCACGGTCGAATCTCAATTATCGGATTCACAGGCTGGGGATTCGGGTGAAGGAGATCGATTATTCGTAGGTGGTTGGCGGTTGGTGGCGGTTGGTTGTTGGTGGTTGGTGGGTGATCCGCTCGCGCCAGGTCGCGTTGGTGCGGGCGGGGGAGTGGAGAGGCGGTCTCTGGTCGCTGGTCTCTGGGGCCCGCTTCGGACGGGGGTCAGAGGCGCGGAGCTCGTGACTGCCAGCGTCCCGGTCTCGACGGCGCGGTGGGTCGGGAACGGTGTGCCTGCGCGGATCACGACGAAAGCTGGGTTCGAACGCCCCGCTCGGATCAGGCCCCAGAGACCAGCGACCAGAGACCGCGCCGCCACTCCCCTGCTCGAGGCGACGCGACCTACCGCTAGGCGGATCCGCGGCCCGCCACTCCCCTGCTCGAGGCAACGCGACTACCCGCGAGCGGATCCACGGGCCGCCGCGATCGTGCGCAAATCACCGCGACCCCGCCGCCGCTACTCGAGGCTCCCGTACAGCGCCCGCAGCGCCTCGCAGTCCAGCTCCGTCAGTCCATCTCGGGAGTCCCTGCAGACCGCCGTCGCCTCCTGCAGCTCGTAGGCCGTGAGGTTCGAGCTGGCGCGGTCCCAGTCGTCCGCGCACTGGCGGGCGAAGTCGCGGCGGTCCTCGGCGCCGACGTCACTCCAGGTGAGGCTGCCGGTACCCTGCTCGATGCAGGTCTGGAGCGCATCGGCGACGTCGCAGCACAGCTTCTCGCAGCGCGTGTCGAGCGCAGACGAGACGGCCCCGCAGGGGTCGGTGCACCCTGCGAGGCCGGCGGCTGCTGCGATGAGCAGGAAGGTGGTGGCCAGAGAGGGAGTCGAACCCCCGACACGGGGATTTTCAATCCCCTGCTCTACCAACTGAGCTATCTGGCCGGATGTCGTCCGAGGATGCCGTTCAGGCCGGGGCAGGAGCCCTTCCTCATCGGAGCCACCGCGCCTTAACACCCCTCGCAGACGGTGCAAGAGCATGTCCTACAAGCCCGCGGCGGGTCGGACCCGCACGTCGCCCAGCACACAGGCCTGGCAGCCCAGGCGCTGATCGTCGGCATCCAGGAAGGGCGCTTCTTCGTCCCCTTCCGGGCTGAGGTTCTCCATGCCCTCGAGCACGTCGACCCGGCAGGCATTGCACGCGGCGACGCCGCCGCAGTCGCTCTCGAGGGCGAACCCGGCGTCTTCGCTCGCGTCCAGGAGCGACGTGCCCGCCTCCACGTCGAAGGGCGGGTGGGGCTCGATGATCACGCGGGGCACGAAGGGCACTCCTCTTCACGGGCGAGCGCGCGGGCGCGGGCGACCCGGCGACGACGCAGCGCCTCGCGCCACAGGCGGAAGCCGCGCAGGGGGATCTGCAGTGCGGCGGTCAGGAAGAGCACCGGGCCCAGGAAGTTCATCGACCAGGCCGTGCTCCAGTTGCCATGGGCCAGGTAGACCCACGACCGGGTGAGGCCACAGCCGGGGCACGGGTAGCCGGTGAGGCGCTTGAAGCCGCACAGCTCGGGGATGTCCCACCCGAAGACGGACACGAGGTCCGGGCCGGGCTGCAGCGCGAACGCCAGCGAGATGCCGACCGCGCACATCACGAGGATGGCGACGTCGGGCACCCACCAGCGCTCCATCACCGCTTTCCCCTGCCCTTTCCGCGACCACGCCCCTTGGACGCGCCGGCAGGGCGGGGCTCGGCCTCGATGCGGCCGAGCTTGCGGGCCATGCGATCGACGATGCCATTGACGAAGGCGCGGCTGTCCTTGGTGCCGAAGCGCTTCGCCAGCTCGATGGCCTCGTTGATGCTGACCGTAGCGGGGATGTCGGTGCACTGCTTCAGCTCGTACGCGGCGAGCCGGAGGATGTTGCGGTCCACGACCGGCATGCGCGACAGGCGCCAGTTGGTGCTGGCCTCCTCGATGATCGCGTCCACCTCCTCCCGGGACGACTCGGTGCCGAGTGCGAGGTACTGGGCGAACTCGACCTCTTCGGACTCGTGGGGGCGCTCGTCGTCGAAGCCCTCTCCATCCAGCAGGCCCGCCCACAGGTCGGCGAGGGCGCGCTGCACGGAGGACTCGGTGAGATCAGCGTGGTAGAGCGCCTGGAGGGCGAAGCCACGCGCGCGGCGTCGGGAAGCCATCACGCACCCTGGTCGGCGTCGAGGCGGCGGAGCAGGTCCACCATCTCGAGTGCGGCAAGGCCGGCGTCGTAGCCCTTGTTCCCGGCCTTGGTGCCGGAGCGCTCGATCGCCTGCTCGATGGTGTCGGTGGTGATGACGCCGAAGATCACCGGCACGCCGGTCTCGGCGCTGGCTGCGGCCACCCCGCGAGCCGCCTCGCCGGCGACGAAGTCGAAGTGGGCGGTCGATCCGCGGATGACCGCTCCGCAGGCGATGATCGCGGCGTAACGCCCGCTCTTCGCCAGCTTCTGGGCAATCAGCGAGATCTCCCACGCGCCGGGGACCCAGACCACGTCGACGCGCTCGTCGGTGTCGACGCCATGACGGCGCAGGGCGTCGATGGCGCCCTCCACGAGCTTCTCGACGACGAAGGCATTGAACCGGGCGCCGATGACGGCGTAGCGGCCGCCCGCGTCGACGAGGTGGCCTTCGAGGGTGCGGGGCATGTGTTCTCCGGGGGGCGGGCTCGGGTGGCGGCAGCGCGACCGCGGGCCCGGGGTGGTGCTAACCGGCGACCGGCAGCTTCTCGACGATCTCCAGACCATAGGCCTCGACACCCAGGATGGGACGGGTCGAGTTGGTCAGCAGGCGCAGCTGGCGCAGGCCGAGGTCGAGCAGGATCTGGCAGCCGGTGCCGAGGTCACGCAGCGCGTCGGCGCGGGGCTGGGGCCGGGCCGGAGCCTCGCCGCCGAACTGAGCGACGAAGGCGCGGTGGATGTTGGCCGGGCCGCCGCCGTCGAGGTGCATGAGCACCAGCGCGCCCTCACCCGCCTCGTGGATGGCCTTCATCGCGGCGCGGGGGGTCGCGGCGAGGCCGGTCGCCGGGTCGCCGAACGCACTCCACGCGGGAGGGGCAGCCTGGACCCGGCACACGGTCGGCGTCGAAGACAGGCTGCCGTGCCACAGGGCGGCGTGCAGGTCCCCGCTGGTGACCTCGCGGTACAGGCGGATCCGCCAGTGACCGAGGCCGGGCACGTCCAGGTGGCCGTCGTGCTCCCGGCGGACGAGGCGCTCGGTGCGCATGCGGTACTTGATGATGTCCGCGACGGCGCAGATGCGGATCTGGTGCTCGGCGCCGAATCCCTTGAGATCGGACAGCCGGGCCATGGAGCCGTCGTCCTTCATGATCTCGCAGATGACGGAGGCGGGCCGCATGCCGGCCAGGCGGGCCAGGTCCACGCTGCCCTCGGTCTGGCCGACGCGCTCGAGCACGCCGCCATCGCGGGCGCGCAGCGGGAACATGTGGCCGGGGGTGACGATGTCGCGCGGGGTGGCGTCCGGGCGGATGGCGACCTGGACCGTGCGGGCGCGGTCCGCGGCACTGATGCCGGTGGTCACGCCCTCGCGCGCCTCGATCGAGACCGTGAACGCCGTGTTGTACGGGGTCTGGTTCTGCACCGCCATCATGGTGAGCCCGAGGCGATCGATCTGCTCACCGGTCATGGGCAGGCAGATGAGGCCGCGGCCGTGGGTGGCCATGAAGTTGATCTGCTCGGCGGTGCAGGTCTCGGCGGCGCAGATGAGGTCGCCCTCGTTCTCGCGGTCCTCGTCGTCGACCAGGATGACCATGCGGCCGGCGCGGAGGTCGTCCATGGCGAGCTCGACGCGACGGATGGGGTCTTCGTGCATGACCACGAAGTCGGAGGCGGAGGAACGGGACATGGTCTCACCTGGGTAGGGGGCGCCGGTCGTGAGCCCGACGGCCGGACCGACCGACCGCCAGAGAAGCCCACCGGGTACGACGTTGGGGAGGGAGGGGCAAGCGCTTGCAGCGACCGGCAGCGAGCGGGCTCACCGGGTCTTCCAACTGAGCCGCACGTCCTCGCCCAGCACCCGCACCTCGGGCGGGCCGGGCAGGCGGCGGGCGTCGGCGAGGCGATCGATCGCCGGGCCGCCGAGCCAGGGCTGACCGCCGGGAAGCAGGGCGCCGGCGACGTAGACATGCAAGGTGTCGATCAGACCAGAGTCAAGGAAGGAGCGATGAATCTGGCCGCCACCCTCCACGAGGATCCGGTGGAGCCCCCGGCCGGCGAGGGCGCGGAGCGCGGCGCGGACGTCGACGCCCTGGCCATCCTGGGCCCGGGGCACACGGATGATGTCCGCGGGCAGGCGGCGGACGGGCGCGTCCTCGGCGCACAGGATCACTGCGGGAGCGCCCGCGGTGAGCAGGCGGGCGTGCAGGGGCAGGCGCAGGCGGGTGTCGAGCACGACCGGGACCGGGTCCTTTCCACCCGGGATCCGGCAGGTCAGACGCGGGTCATCGGCGATGGCGGTGCCGACGCCCACCAGGATGGCGTCGTGGGTCGCGCGCAAGCCATGGCCGTCCTCCCGGGCGGCCTGCCCGGTGATCCACTGGGACTCGCCGCTGCGGGTCGCGAGGTGGCCGTCGAGGCTGGACGCGACCTTGAGCGTCACCTCGGGCAGCCCCTCGGTGATGGTGCGGGTGAAGCCACGCACCACGGCCGCCGCCTCCTCTTGCCGCACGCCCAGGCTGACCTCGACCCCGGCGCCACGCAGGCGAGCGAGCCCCTTGCCCTGCATCGGCGGGTACGGGTCGACCACGCCCACGACCACCCGGGCGATCCCCTCCTTGACGATGAGATCGGTGCACGGCGGGGTGCGGCCCCAGTGGCAGCACGGCTCCAGGGTGACGTACATGGTCGCGCCGGAGAGGTCGTCGTAGCCGTTGTCGTGGGCATTGCGCACGGCCTCGACCTCGGCGTGGGGACCACCGACCGGCTGGGTCTGACCGACTCCGAGCACCACCCCGTCCCGCACGACCACCGCACCCACGCTGGGGTTGGGTGCCGTGCGGCCGAGCGCAGCGCGCGCCCGGGCCAGGGCCTGGTCCATGAAGGTGGCGTCGCTCACCGGATCCTCAGGCTGTCTCGTCGGGGTTCGGCGCGTCGTCCGGACCGTCCGCCTGGCGCTCCGTCAGCGGGCGGATGACGTCGACGAACTCGTCCACGCTCTCGAAGGCCTGGTAGACGCTCGCGAAGCGCACCCAGGCGACGTCGTCGACGTCCTTGAGCACGGCCATCACGGCCTCGCCCACCGCGGTCGACGGGATCACCGGGTCCTTCGCCTTCTCCAGGTGGGCGCGCACCCGGGCGGCCGCCTCGTCCATCTGCTCGGCGGTGACCGGACGCTTCCGGCAGGCCAGCGCGATGCCGTGCAGCACCTTCTCGTGCGAGAAAGGCTCCTTGAGACCGCCCTTCTTGAGCACCCACAGCCGCGGGCGCTCCCAGCGCTCATAGGTGGTGAACCGATGCCCGCAGTCCTGGCACTCCCGCCGGCGACGCACGTGATCCGTGGTGGCGCGGCTGTCGATGACCCGGGAGTCCTCGTGCTGGCAGGCCGGGCACCTCATCCGCGGTCGGCCCCCGGGTAGACCGGGAGCTGGGCGCACAGGGCGCGGACCTCGTCGCCGATGCGGTCCAGGGCGGCCCCGTCGTCCCGCGCGGCGATGGCGTCGGCGATCCAGTCGGCGACCTGCCGGGCGTGCTCGGTGGTCAGGCCGCGGGTGGTCATGGCGGGGGTACCGATGCGGATGCCCGAGGTGACGAAGGGGCTGCGCTTCTCGCCGGGCACGGTGTTCTTGTTCACCGTGATGGCCGCCCGACCGAGCGCGTCCTCGGCGTCCTTGCCCGAGCAGGTCTCGCCGAGGTCCACCAGCAGCAGGTGGTTGTCGGTGCCACCGCTGACCAGGGTGAAGCCGCGCTCGAGGAGGCGCTCGGCCATGGCCTGGGCGTTGGCGATGATCCGGGCGGCGTAGTCGGTGAACTCGGGCTGGAGCGCCTCACCGAAGGCGACGGCCTTGGCGGCGATGACGTGCATCAGCGGACCGCCCTGGGTTCCCGGGAACACGGCCTTGTTCATGGCCTTGGCGTACGTGCCCTCGGCCGCGAGGATCAGGCCGCCGCGCGGGCCGCGCAGGGTCTTGTGGGTCGTGGTCGTGACCAGCGAGCAGTGCGCCATCGGGCTCGGGTGCAGGCCGGCGGCGACGAGGCCCGAGATGTGGGACATGTCGGCCACGTGATGCGCGCCGACCTCGCGGGCGATCTCGCCGAACGCGGCGAAGTCGATGGTGCGCGGGTAGGCAGAGTAGCCGGAGATGATCACCTTCGGACGGTGCTTCTTCGCCAGCTCACGGACCTGATCGTAGTCGATGCGGCCGGTCTGTTCGTTCAGCCGGTAGTGCACCGGGTTGTAGATGAGCCCCGAGCTGTTGACCGGCGAGCCGTGGGTCAGGTGACCGCCATGGGTCAGGTCCAGGCCCATGATGGTGTCCCCAGCCTCGGCGAGGGCGAGGTACATCGCGGCGTTGGCCTGGGCACCCGAGTGCGGCTGCACGTTCGC
>CALATR010000627.1 GCA_937891875.1 uncultured Pseudomonadota bacterium
CCTTCCTGCCTCATCGCGCACGGTCACCTCGTGCTCGCCCACGCGGGGGGTCCACCACATGTGCTCGTCGGCCGCGGCCTGGCCCAGCCACACGCCGTCGACGAACCAGGAGAGCGTGCCGGCCCAGCGGGCGTCGGCGGTGAGCGGCACCTCCTGGCTCGCGAGCGACATGCCGGGGATCAGCACCCGGACCTCACCCGCGGCGGGGGACAGGATGGAGGGCGCCTCGTCGGCTCCGGGGGGCCGGCAGCCGGGGGCCATGACCGGGGGCTCGGGCAGGCGGCGGTGCTGATCGTCGAGCCAGCGCCGGACCGCGGACGGAAAGACCACGAAGGTGCGGGACTCGGTCTGGCGGTCGCCCTTGCAGGCGGCGGTGACGGACTCGCCGGTGGCCACGTCCACGTCCAGCTTCACGTGGAAGGGGTCGCGGGCGGTGGGCACGCGGTCCCGCAGGGCCCAGACCATGCGGGTATCGGGCGTCGCCTCGGTGGGCAGGAAGCCGGACCAGGCGTCCACCTCGACCCGCATGAGGTCCGCGGGCGCCGGATCGTCCCAGGCGCTCTCGCGGCTGTCCTCGACCGCCTCCAGCACGTCGAACAGCGGGGCACCGGCGGCCTCGGCGCCGACCAGGTGGCGCGAGGGCGAGCGGTCGGCGTTGCCGAGCCAGACGCAGGCGGTGTGGGTCGGACCCGAGCCGCACGCCCAGGCGTCCCGGTGGCCGAAGCTGGTGCCGGTCTTCCAGTGGATGCCGCTGGGCACGCGGGAGAGCTCGCGACGGGCGGGAAAGTCCGGTCGATCCTTGATCCGCAGCGCACGGCGAGCGAGCCAGGCCGAGCCGGGGGTGAGCACCTGCACCGCGGGCGCGGGCTCGAGATCGGGACGGGTGAGGCGGATCGGGCGGAACTGCCCGTCCTGGGCGAGCGCCGTGTACAGCCCGGTCAGCTCCAGGGGCGTGACCTCGAGCCCGCCGACCGCGACGGAGAGGCCGTACCAGCCGGGCTCGTCGATGAGGGACTCGACCCCCATGATCCGCAGGCGACCCAGGAACTCCTCGACGCCGATCTCCTGGAGCAGGAAGACGAAGGGCAGGTTGAGGCTGCGGGACAGCGCGTCTTCGAGCTGGACCAGGCCGTCGTAGGTGCCATCGTAGTTGCGCGGCGCATAGCCTCGGTAGGACGCCGGGATATCGCGGACGAGGTGCTCGGGCAGGGCCAGGCCCTCGTCGATGGCCGAGGCGTAGATGAAGGGCTTGAGCGCGCTCCCCGGAGACCGCGGGCGCGCGAACATCGGCACCTGGTCGCCGGGCTCCTCGCCCCACGGGTCCAGGCTGCCGATCAGCGCCACCACCTCGCCGGTGTCGTGCTGCACCACCACGGCGACGCCCTGGTGGATGCCCTTGCGGGCCAGCTCGCCCTCCTGCTTGCGGAACTGCCGGGCCACGCTGTGCTGCCGCGCCCGGTCGAGCGTGGTCGCGATGCGGTGCTCCTCGGGGTGCTGGGCCCGCAGCCAGGTCGCAACCTGGGGGAGCTCGCGGGGGAAGGCCTGCAGGCGCGTCGGCACGGGCGTCGCCTGCACCTGCGCCAAGGCCGTGTCGGCATCGATGACGTCCTCGCCGATGCCGAGGGACAGCGCGCCTTCATCCGCCAGGAACGCCGCGATCTCGTCACGGGCGCCCCGCAGGCGCTCCGCGTTGTCCGCCGTCGGGTAGCGGCTGGTCGGGGCCTGAGGCACCGCCAGGAGCGTCGCGATCTCGGCCGAGGACAGCGCCCCCGCGCCGTGTCCGAAGTAGGCCCAGCTGGCCGCCTCGACCCCCTCCACGTTGCGACCGTACGGGGTGAACGTCAGGTACGCGGCCAGGATCTCGTCCTTGCCCAGGAACCACTCCAGCTGCAGCGCGCGCCAGGACTCGACCACCTTCGAGCGGAGCGTCCGTGGGCGGGGCTCGAGCACCCGCACCACCTGCATCGTCAGGGTCGAGCCGCCGCTCACGACACGACCGCGCATGAGGTTCAGCCCGGCCGCCCGACCGACCGCGACCGGATCGACGCCGGGGTGGTGGTAGAAGCGCTTGTCCTCCAGCCGGACCAGGGCGTCGACATAGGCGGGGTCGATCTCGTCCGGGCTCACGGCCATGCGCCAGCGGTCATCGTCGGCGAGGAAGACGTGGGCCGGGGTGCCGTCGCGCCAGGTGACCACCGGCGAGCCCGGGGTCTGCAGGCGCTCGGGGAGGGGCACCGCGTAGAAGGAGACGATCAACGCGTTGAATCCGACCATCACGACGCAGAAGGCGGCGAGCGCAGTCCAGCGGACCCAGCGCCTCCAGTGCCAGCCTGCGATGTCGAGGATCTTCGCCATGACCGTCTCCGAGGGGAAGAAGCGGGTCCCGCCGCCCGGTGCGGGCGGCGGAGTGGAGGTTCCTAGAGGTACTTGCCCTGCCAGTTGCCGTGGATGGTCACCGTGCCGCCGGGGGCGCGGGTCCAGATCCGCGGGTCGTACATGGCCTCGGCCTCGACCGGGGGCAGGGCGAAGGTGCCCGAGGTGACGGCGCGCATGACGTAGACCACCTCGACCTCCTGCCCGCGGTTCAGGGCTCCGAAGACCTCCAGGCGGTCGTCGCGCAGGTTCAGGTTGTCGGTGTTCCAGACCACGTCGTAGTCGACCCAGTCGGCACTGCCGCCGCGTCCCAGGCGCGGGTTCTCGATCTCCCAGCCGGCGGGGAAGCGATCGACCAGCGCGATGTTCTGGATGCGGTCGTTCGACGTGTTCTCCAGGGTCACCTTGGCGTAGACGACGTCGCCCAGCTCGACATCGTCGAGGTTGATGGTGTCGCCGTCCTGGTCCAGGTAGGTACGGCTGACCTGCAGGCCCTTGCCGCCGTAGATCCAGCGGGCGTCGGTGCGCACGCCCTCGCTCTGGACCACGGCGTACACGGCGCCGTCGGTCTTGGCGTCCACCTTCAGGTCCACGTCACCCAGCTCGCTGGCGCGCCACAGGCTCCAGGTGAGCTCGCCCTTGTCGCTCCAGGCGTCCGCCTTCACGGGCTTGCCGTCGGCGATCATGCTGACCTTGTGGTCCTTGGCGCCCTTCTCGATGATCTTGCCCAGGCCGGTCATGCCCCAGGAGATCTCCTGGGTCGTGTAGTAGCGGCTGGGCTGGTTGGCGAGGCTGTCGGCCACGAGCCGGCCCTGGGCCACGGCCGTGGTGCCCTCGCTGCCGAAGAGGTCGGCGTAGACGGACAGCTGGAAGGCCCGCCGGCGCCGGTCGCTGTAGAAGGTCCAGTCGTTGTGGCGCTCATCGGAGATGGGCGTGACGTCGGGGTTGCGGAGCTCCTTCTCGAAGCGCCGGTCGCCGGCCAGGTACAGGCCGGCCTGCAGCAGGTACAGGGCCTCCTGCTCGGCGCCGGAGTCGGGTGTGCCGAGCTGGCTGACCAGCTGAAGCATCCGCTTCTTGTTGCCCTTTCCGGCGCGAGCCAGGACGTAGTGCATGTACGGCGCCCCGCCGGGGCTGTCGTGGTAGGTGTCGACCGCGTCCTCGTGGTTGGGCGTCTCACGCTCCAGGTAGGCGACCGCGTCGTCCAGGTTCTTCTGGGGCACGGGGAAGCCCGCCTCCTGGGCGTCCAGGAGCATGTGGGTCGCGTACGCCGTGCCCCACGGGGTCGGCTCCGATCCGCCCATCCAGTAGGCGAAGCCGCCGGACGGGGTCTGCATGTTCATCAGCCGGTCGACGCCGTGCTGCACCATGTCGGCGATCTTCTCGCTGTCGGCCAGCTCGGGGTCGCTCGCTTCCAGCAGGTTGCCCACGTAGAGCAGGGGCCGCGTGCTGGACGTGGTCTGCTCGATGCAGCCGTACGGGTAGCGGACGACGTACTTGAGGTGGCCGAACGAGGCGCCGTAGGGGTTGGACGTGATCCAGACGCTGGTGTGCTCGGTGCCGGGCTGCCAGCCGGACAGGTAGGGGTCGAGGTCGACCATGCCGTCGGTGAGCTTGATGGTCTCGATCGAGCGGGTGCGGGGACCCTCGGCCTCGACCGGCACCTCGAGCTCCTCGGTGACGACCACGTCGCCCGAGTCGGCGACCACGGCGAGGCGGATGGCGCCCGCCCGCACGTTCGTCCGGACCCGGAACACCGCGGTGGTGGACTCGCCATCGGCGAGCTGGACCTCGGTCGACTTGCCGCCGGTGAAGGTCAGCGCCTCCTGCTCCCGGCCCATCGGGTCTGTGAGCACGCCGCCGAGCACCTCGGAGTCGAGCCGCAGCTTCACCGAGCGCGCCTTGCCGCTCACGTTGGTCACGAAGACGGGGATCTCCGCCACGTCTCCGTGGATGAGGAAGCGCGGCAGGGTGGTCTGCACCACGACCGGATCGCGCACGACCACGTGGGCCTCGGCGGTGGCGAGCTCCTTCTTGCCGGTGCTGACCGCCATCACCCGCAGCTTGCCGCGGTAGCGGGGCACCTCGAAGGGCACGGTCACCTTGCCGGACTCGGGCACCTCGACCACGCCGCTCCACAGGCTGACCGGCTTGACCATCTGCACCCGGCCGCCGCCCGCCGACTCGGCGTCACCACCGGTCGAGGACGAGCTGCCCGGAGGCTGCAGGTGCAGGGACCAGCCGACGGTCTCCCAGGTCTTCACGCCCAGGGCGCGGGTCGGGAAGAGGGCAGTGAAGGGGTCGGGCGACTCGAAGTCGGTCAGGGACAGGATGCCCTCGTCGACCGCCGCCACCGTCACGTAGCGGGTGCCCTTGCCCTGCCCCAGGTCGAGCTTGACCTCGAGCGTGCTGTCGGAGCGCACCTCCTCGGGCACGTCCATGGCGAGCTTGCCGGTGAACTCCGCCGGCCTCACCTTCATGGACTGCACGCCAAACGCGCGGTCGGGCAGGAAGGCCTGCTTCGACTCCAGGTGCGGGTCCTTGACGACCAGCACGCTGACGTAGACGTTGTCGACGAACTCGCCCAGGGTGAAGCTCCACTTCTGCGGACCGGCGTCCACGGCGAGCCACTCGGAGCGCAGGATCTCGTCGGTCTCCAGCGTGACCAGGGCGCGCCCCTTGAACGGTGCGGTGAACGTGACCTCGGTCTTCTCGCCCACCTCGATGTCCTCGGGGGCGGAGAGGGCCACGTCGGTCGGCTTGAGCGGGCGCGGGGTGGCGTCGGCGCGCTCCTCGCCCTCGTCCCACCACCAGTAGCGCTGGGTGCCCTGGACCTCGAAGGCCGAGCGGGCGTGGTCGGTGCGGGCGGTGATCCGGAACGCCTCGCCGTCGGTCGACGGGGTGAAGGTCAC
>CALATR010000628.1 GCA_937891875.1 uncultured Pseudomonadota bacterium
AGCCGGTCCAGCTTCCACACCAGCACCACATCGAACCGGCCGCGCTGGGCATCGGCGAGCAGGCGATCGAGCCCCGGCCGCGAGGCCTTCGCCCCCGACACCCCCTCGTCGACGTACTCCTCGACCAGGACCCAGCCGCGCTGGCCGGCGACCTGTCGGAGTTCGTCGAGCTGGAGCCCGACGTCCTGCCCGTTCAGGGTCGACACCCGTGCGTACAGCGCCGCCCTCACGGTCTTGGCCATGCTCACCCCCCGAGCAGTGCCTGAACGAGCTGCGCCCCTCCGGCGCCGCCTCCCGCACCGAGCACCGCCAGCCCCATCGCCATCTTCCATCCGCGCGACTCGACCTGCTTCATGCGGTCCGTGACCTCCTCGAGGGCGCCCACGAGCTCGCGGTGCCGCTCGGCCGACGCCCGGTCGTGGGCGTCCATGCGCTCCTCGAGGCGGGCGAGGCGCTCGCGCACGGCGACCAGGTCGGCATCGACCCGGTCCAGACGTTGGGGCGCAGCAGACGGCGGACTCACGGCACCGCGCTCCGAGCCGCCTTGCGGGCCGCGCGACGTGCCTTGCGCGCCTCCCGGCCCTTCTTCGCCTCGGCCAGGGACCACAGCAGGCCCAACGTGGCACGCAGCACGGGACCGTCGATGGCCTCGAGGGCAGCGCCAGCCGGACCGGGTACCAGGGTGTCCATCGGCAGCGCGTCGTCGATCAGCTTGCTGACCAGGTCGAGGGCGGCGTCCTTCTCCCAGCCGGCGTCGGCCAGGGCGTCCAGGGTGGCCAGGACCTCGTCCCAGGGGATCTGCTTCGTCCAGGTCGTCTTCATGCGGTCCTCGCGGTGGGTTCGGGGAGCCTCACGGGCTCGTCGGAGAGGTCGGGGTCGTTGACGATCCCCATGCGGCGCCGGGCAATGCCGGCGTACAGGTCGAAGCGGCCGGCCCAGGCGTGCCAGACGTCGCCGGTCTTGCGCCACTCGATGTGGCTCGCCGGATACGGGCTGGTCGGCGGCGTGGTGCGGCGGAAGTGCGCCGGGGCGAGCTGGGCGTAGGTGGCGAGCAGCTCGGGGTAGGACACGGCGGCGGCCCCACCACCGGTGAAGCGGGCGCGGACCCGCCGG
Source organism: uncultured Pseudomonadota bacterium (assembly GCA_937891875.1). Classification (GTDB taxonomy): domain Bacteria; phylum Myxococcota_A; class UBA796; order UBA796; genus REDI01. The sequence continues at coordinate 1,114 of CALATR010000628.1, forward strand.
GCGAGGCGCTTGGCGAACGCGGGCCCCTGCTGGACGCTGGTGTCGTAGAGCAGCGCGAGGGACCGCTCGGTCGCCACCCCGAGCTCGCGGGCCGCCTCGATGGCACCCTGGAAGTGCTCGCCGTTCTTGGCGAGCCGGTTCTGCACGGCGACGAACACCGGGTCTCGTCCCGCCGCCTGGAAGCGCGACACCCACGGCTCCCGCCACAGCACCTGCCCGCCGACGGGGGCCAGGCTGCCAGCGGCGGTGGTCTGGAGCAGGCTCGGCCAGTCCGGGCCGAAGGTGGTGGCGAAGCGCGCGGGATCGGTCCGCTGCATCTCGGCGAGCAGCACGCCCAGGCTTCCGGGCTTCTGGGCCCACTGGATGATGCCAAAGGACAGCCCGGCGCCGTCGTAGTTGAGGTTCAGCGAGTCGTGGCGACCCTCGTGCTTCGACACGCGGGCGAGGACCCGGTCCATCCAGTCCATGCCGGCCTCCAGGGCGCGGGATGCGGCCTGTCGGCCAGGGGAAGAGGCGGCGAGTGCCAGCACCCCGAGAGCACCGGCCCCGCCGAGCAGGAGCAGCAGAGGCTTCGCGTCCTTCACGCCGCCCTCCGCGCCGACGCGAGCAGGTCACGCGGGATCTTGCGGTCCCACCAGTACTCGCCGGCCTGGGCGAGCTCGGTGAACTTGAGGCCGCTGTCGGGGGCGAGCTCGAGGAAGTGCTGCCAGCCGGCAAGCGTCGGCTCGAGGACGACGGCACCGCGAAGGTGGGCACCAGACGCGACGCGGAGCGACCCGTCGATGACCACGGGCACCTTCTGCTGCTGCGCGTACCACGAGCGAGCCTTGGCCATGGCCTCGACGATCTGCAGGCCGTGGCGCATCCACACGACGTGCAGCCACGCATCCGACGCCAGCGTCCACCCGAGCGACGGCCAGGACCCCGAGTAGCGGAGCTGGCTCGCGATGTGGGCGGTGACTGCCTTGTCGGTCTGGGCGTCCTCGTCGACCGGCCACACGGGGTCGAGGTGTCCGGGCTCCAGCCCGAGGGCGACGACCTGGTCGAGGTCCTGGGGCACCCACCGTGCGGAGCCGGCCTGGCGCGCGCCGATGGTCAGGCCCTTGATGCGGCCGAACTCGGCCAGGTTGGTCTGCTCCGGGTTGAACGCGTTCGGGATGCCGACGCGCAGCCCCTCCCAGACCGGCGCCTGCCCCTCGATGGGCACGAGCACGTCCTGGTCGCGGACCACGTACATCCACTTCGCCCACGGCCAGGCGACGGGGTCCATGCGGGCGA
>CALATR010000629.1 GCA_937891875.1 uncultured Pseudomonadota bacterium
CCGCCTGCCGAGTTCGAGAAGATGGACCTGCCCTACCACGGGGGCATGGTCGAGAGGTCCGCCGAGGGCTTCATGGAGGTCTCGTACCGGAAGGAGCTCACGGTGGACCAGATCGTGGAGCTGTGGCCGGCGGCGCTGGAGGCGGAGGGGTGGGTGCAGACGTCCGGGGGACGCACGCCAAACAAGGGCTTCTCCGGCACCTACACCACGCCCTCCGGGGAACGGGCCAGCCTCTCGGTCCGTCCCACGGGCACGCTGTGGACCGTGATCCTCACGCAGACACCCCAGACACCCTGACGCGGCAGCCGCCGCCTCCTCTCCTCGGAGGCTCCCATGATCCGCAAGCGCCAGCGCGCCGCCACCCAGGAAGGTGGCACCCAGCAGACCCCATCCAGCCCCGACGCAGCCACGGAAGAAGGCCGTGGGCTGGAAGAGGAGCAGGCAGCTGGCGGGAGCGGGCTGGCGACGCGCATCCGGGTGCTGGTGACCCAGCCGCCGGAGGACCCGCCCAGCTGGAAGGCGGTGGCGGGCGGGGAGTCGCTGGAAGCGCGGGCCGCGCTGTACGCGGACGTCGGCTTCTGGGCGGCACCGTTCTGGGCGGGCACCGACGTGGCTCCGGGCACGGTGCGCGAGGCGGTCGATCCCCTGGCCGACCTGCCCACCTGGTGCCTGGGCCTGCCCGACGGCGGAGGCCGGGCGCGGGCCATCCGTGCCCTGGCCGAGCAGGTGCCCGGTGCTTCCGAGCGCATCCTGCGGGACGGCACGCTGCGGGAGGCCGTCACCGGCGGCCTGGGCACGCTGGACCGCATCCGGGTGCTCACCGCCCTGGCCCGGCCTGACCTGGACCCGGACAGCGACCCCTACATCCTGGTCCAGCAGGCGGTGGTGCAGGGGGACGCGGCCCAGGTCCGGGCGGCGTGGTCCGAGGCCAGCATGGATCCGGGCATCGCCGTGCGCCTGGCCCGGGATCTGGAGCTGCGCCAGCGCATCGGCGAGGTGGACCCGGAGCTTGCGAACCAGGTGGACTGGGAGCTGTCGCGCACCCTGGACGGGGTGGTGCTGGACAGCGTGGAGGCGGTGTTCGAGACCGCGGCCCGTCCGGCGCTGCGGGCGCTGGAGCCCCTCTCCGGCGGGTGGCTGCTGTGGGCGCCGGACGCCGGCCCGATGGTGGCGGCGGTCGAGGCGTACCTCGCGGATGCGCGGGCGCGGGTTCCGCTGCTCGACCCGGACGCGTCCGGTGCGTCGGTCCGGGAGGGTGCGCTGGCCTTCCTGAAGTCGACGTTGAAGGAATTCTTTGGGGACACCATCGATGCCGGTCTGGCCCGCCTGGTGACGGTGGACGGACTGCGCCTGCGCGGTCTGCTGGGGTTCGTCGACTCCGCGGGCGAGTCTGGTGGCGGCGAGGGCGACGGCGATGGTGGCGACGGGTCCGGCGGAAACTGGGAAGAGACCCTGCGCGCATCCGCGCGAGCCCAGGCGGTGGTCGTGCACCGCGCCAGCACCGCGGCTTCGGACCCCTTCGGGTTTGGTCCGTCCTCCGCCGAGCAGGTCCTGGACGCCCTGGAGGCGAGCAAGAAGGTGTTCCGGGAGAAGGCCGCCGAGGACGGGGCTCGCGCTGCGGCGGTCGAGGGCCGGGTGGCCCAGGCCATGCGCTGGCTGGCCGAGGCCTACGAGGTGGTCTACGGGCCGCTCGGCGTGCTGCTCCAGAGCCTGGATGACGCCGGCCAGCGCGCGCGTGCCGAGGAGCTGTTGGGCCGGGAGGGGAGCGGGGCCGACCGGGCGGTGGACGCGGTGCTGGCGAGTCTGGAGCCGGACGCCAACACGGCAGCCGAGGCTGCCATGGTCGAGCTCACCGACCACGCGCGGTCCACCGGTCGAGAGCTGGCCTTGGCCGTCCAGGACGATGATGAGCAGCGGGCCGAGCAGCTTGCGGAGCAGAGCTTCCGGCTGTTCAGCGACCGATTCCATCAGAACGTGGTGTCCAAGGACGCTCAGCGCGCGGTGGTTCCGGTCATGGAGGAAGCGTACGCGCCTCTCGGAGGCAGCTTCCGCGGCGGAGTCGCGTCGTTGGACAACGCGGACACCGTGTTCAGTCTCCTCGGCATGCACTCCACCGGCGCTGCACTCCGAAGGGACGGCGACGATCGCTCCGACGACGTCCTCGCTGCCGAATACCGCGTCGATGAGTCGCTCCGAATGACATTCGACGCGGTGGCGACCGCGGACTCGAACGCCGTCCACGAGAACCTGACGACAGCCGGCATCGATGTGGCCCACCTCATCCCCGAGACCCGGTCCGACCCCGCCTTCGAGCCCGCCGCCGACACCTACCTCGCCACCCGCTACTGCTCGCTCTTCGGCGTCGACCTCGGCACCCACATCGCGCGCTCCGACCTGCGCGCGTCCTCCAAGGCGCACTTCGGCAAGCGCTTCCCCGCCGGGGCCACCTCGCCAGTCGACGCCCTGCCCGAGGCCTCCGAGGACGAGGACACCGTCGAGCCCGGCTACTTCACCATCGGCGGCACCCCCGCCGGGGTGGATCCGGCCGCGGTCTCCGACTGGCACAACATCAAGCGCATGACCCGCGTGCACGTGGAGCGCCTGACCGAGCTCGCCGAGGCGCTGTCGGTCAGCTGGACCTGGATGTTCTTCTGGGAGAACGCCTCGTCTGCCGCGCCGGAGCTCCTGAAGTACGTCGCCGAGCTCACCTTCCACGGGGAGCTAGACCGGGTGGAACGGGCGTTCACCGAGGAGAATCAGGCGACGCTCGGGTTCTACGTCCGCCAGGCCGAGGCCCAGGGCACGGTGTCGGGCGACACGTCGGCCGGGCTGCAGCGCGACCTCGAAGGTCAGGAGATTAGCGCGCTGTCGAAGCGGCTGTTGCAGGAGGCGGACCGCAAGGACTGGAGCCGGCTGCTGGAGCAGTCCGAGGGCGCTGGCGTCGAGGAGCGGTCCGTGGTCCTCGCCG
>CALATR010000630.1 GCA_937891875.1 uncultured Pseudomonadota bacterium
CATCGAGGTGAAGTGCAGCTCCTTCGCCGAGACCTGCCGCACCCGAAAGGCCCCTGCCGCTCCCGTGCAGGCAGAGGCTCCGGTCGAGGCGGCCCCGACCCCCGAGGCACCGGTCGGCAAGGCCATGGTGACCGTGCGCGGCGGCGGGACCGATCGCTACGTCATGGCCCCGGACCGCATCGACCTGCCTGGAGAGGTACCGACCGGCTCGTGGACGGTCATGGCGACGTTCCCCGACGTGGGCGAGAACGCGGCCGGCACCCTGCTGGTCCAGGAGGGCGACACCGACCTCGCGCTGTGGTGCAGCGACGCCACCTGGCAGTGCCTGCCCGACGAGGGCTGGTGGAACCCCTGGCGCGCCGAGGGCCAGCTCAACCTCGCCCTGATGCTCATGGTCGCGCTCGGGTTCCTGGGCGCGTCCATCGCCACCCAGGAGAAGAACCACCTGTCGGTCGACGCGGTCGATCGGGTGCTCTCCCCGGCCCCCGCCCGCCTGGTGAAGCGCCTGACTTCCGCCGTTGCAGCGGGATTCTGCGGCATCATGGCCTACGCCACCTGGGCGAAGATCGTCGACCCGGACGCGTCAGGTGACACCTTCCCCGGCGCCAAGGTCTGGTGGTGGATGGCCCAGCCACTCAACTGGCTGACCAACCTGATGCCCGGCGACACCTTCGGCCCCGGCGGCGACTACGCCACCCGCTCCGCCTGGGAAGAGGCCATGATGGCCCAGGGGCTCGAGTGGCCGTTCGGGCTCGCCTACGAGACCGTCCAGGTCGGCTCCGCCTTCCCCCTGTGGGTCTCCCTGCTGGTCCTGGTGGTCGCCTTCGGGGTGATGGCGCTGCGCTTCGGCGCCATGGCCATCTCGCCCCCCGCCCAGCCCCTGCCCGACCTCCCCGAGGCCCCCAAGCCCACGTCCCGGCGCCCGGCCGACGTCATCCTCGCCGGCGCCTTCCCCGGCGCGGTCATCGCCCTCGGGCTCGCCGTCTGGCTCGGCCAGGGCTGGATGATCATCGTCGCCAGCCTGCTGCTCGTCTTCATGGGCGCGCCGCTCTTCATCGGTGTCGGCATCGGCACCCTCGCCGGCTGGATGCTCATCCAGGACGTCTCGGCGACCTCGCTGGTCAGCGACATGTTCGAGGCCACGAAGAAGCAGGAGATCATCGCGATCCCGTTCTTCGTGCTCGCCGGCAACCTGATGACCCACGGCACCATCGCCAAGCGGCTCATCGAGTTCGCCCGGGCTGTGGTCGGCCCCCTGCCCGGCGGCCTCGCGGTCGCCGGCGTCGTCGCCTGCGCCATCTTCGCCGCCATCTCCGGCAGCTCGCCCGCGACCGTCATCGCGATCGGCGCCATCCTCTTCCCGATGCTCATCAAGCAGGGCTACAGCGAGAAGTTCAGCCTGGGCCTGCTCACCACGTCGGGCGGCCTCGGCATCATCATCCCGCCGTCGGTCCCGATGATCATCTTCGCCGTGATCGTCAGCAACCCCGGCGGCATCATCGGCGTCGTCTCGCCGGTCGACCTGTTCCTCGGCGGCTTCGCTCCCGGCCTGCTCATCGCCGGCGCGCTGGTCGTCTACACCCTCTACCGGAACTGGCCGCGCCCCGGTGAGAAGGACGGCCCGCTGCCCCCGGGCGCCGATCCCGACGACAGCCTGACCGGCAACTACAGCAAGGACCTGGGAACGACGTTCATCCGGGGCTTTGCGAGCCTGATGCTCCCCGTGCTGGTCCTCGGCGGCATCTACGGCGGCAACTTCGGCAGCCCCTTCGTGCTCGACGTCACCCAGGCCGCCGCCTTTGCCGTCGTGTACGCGCTCTTCATCGAGCTGTTCGTGCACCGGGAGCTCAAGATCACCGAGGTCCCCAAGGTCTGCATCGAGACCGCCTCGATGATCGGCAGCCTGTTCCTCATCCTGGTCATCGCGATCTCGCTGAACAAGCTCCTCGCCGAGCTCGAGGTGCCCCAGGCCGCCGCCGAGGTCATGCTCGCCTGGGCCGACGACCCGCTGACCTTCCTGCTGCTCGTGAACCTGTTCCTGCTCCTGCTGGGCACGGTCATGGACATCATCAGCGCGATCCTCATCGTCGCGCCGCTGCTGGCCCCGATCGCCGCCCAGTACGGCATCCACCCGATCCACTTCGGGATCATGTTCATCGTGAACCTGGAGCTCGGCTACCTGACGCCGCCGATGGGCATCAATCTGTTCGTCGCCAGCACCACCTTCAAGCGCAACCTGGTCAAGGTCATCCAGGGCGTCGTGCCGTTCTTGTTGTTGATGCTGGTCTGTCTGGCGATCATCATCTGGGTGCCCCGCTGGATGCACACCGTCGGCGTGCCGCTACCCGGCCTGCCCGCCCTGCTCGAGACCCAGGTCGCAGCGACCGAGGTCATCGAGGGCGACGGCCGCAGCGACAGCGAGATCAGCCGCATGGCCCGCGGCGAGCTGGCGGACCTGCGCGGCTGCGCCCCCAGCGAGATCACGACCCTCGGGTTCGCCGAGCTGGTCCTGACCATTCACGCCGACGGCACCGTCAGCGACGCGGAGCTCGGCGAGGTGCAGAGCGACGACCCGGACTCGGGCACCTGCTACGCCAAGGTGGCCGAGGGCTGGACCTTCGATCCGCTCGAGGACGCGCCCGACGGTGCTGTGGTCAAGGCGCGCCTGCGCATCGAGCAGATCCCGTAGCGGGAGTGGCGCGGGCCGCTTGCAGCACCGCCCCCCGCACGTGATGAGGGCCCCATGTACGACGAACTCCACTCCCAGCTCGTGGACCTGCTGCGGGAGCGCTCCGTGCGCCGCGGCACGTTCACGCTCGCCAGCGGCAAGACCTCCGACCTGTATGTGGACGTGCGCCAGACCGCCCTGCATGCCCGGGGATCCTGGCTGATCGGCCGGCTGGTGCTCGCCCGCCTGCACCCGGACGCCGTCGGCGTGGGCGGCATGACCCTGGGCGCCGACCCCATCGCCGCCTCCGCAGCCACCCTGTCCACCACCCTCGACCGTCCGGTGCATGGGTTCATCATCCGCAAGGAGCAGAAGGGTCACGGCGCGGGCGGCTACCTCGTCGGCGCGGGCAACCTGCCAGCAGGCAGCAAGGTGTGCATGGTCGAGGACACGACCACCACCGGCGGATCGCTGGTCAAGGCCATCGAGCGGGCCACGGCCGCGGGCCTCGAGGTGGTGCAGGTCCTCACCATCGTCGACCGAGAGGAGGGCGCCGAGCAGACCCTCGCCGACGCCGGCTACACCCTGGAGGCGCTCGTGACGCGCACCCAGCTCCTGGCCGACGACGCGTGAGCGGCACCACCCGGCTCCTGCGCCAGGTGCTCCTGGTGGCCACCGCGGCCGCCGTGCTGCTCTTCGCCCTGCCCGGTCACTCCCAGAACCCCCGCAAGGCCTACCTCAAGGACCTCGCCGAGTGGACCGGGGAGCTCAAGGTCTACAAGGGCTTCAACACCGCGCTGATCCTGCGGGCGACGTACCTGACCGCCCCGATGCGCGACGTGCTGGCCGCCGAGCGCACCCGTCTGCTGAACCCGACGCCGGAGGACCGGGCGGCGTTCGACACGCGGATGGACGAGGACAATGCCGCCTACCACGACATCATCTTCTCGGCCCAGACTCCCCTGCCCGCCGCCCGCCGGTTCGGTGAGGCAGACACCGGCTGGGTGATCTGGCTGGAGGCGGACGGGGTGCAGGAGAAGCTCGTGCGGGTGGAGCACATCCGCAAGCCCAGCGCCCTGCACCTGGAGCTGTACGCCCACATGAACATCTGGTCGGAGCTGTGGATCGCCCGGTTCGAGCGGACGGTCGACAGCCCGGACGAGGTCGTGCTCCACGTGGGCTCCGGCTACGGAAATGGAGATGTCACCTGGAAGAACCTGCAGTCGCGCAGGTGATCGTACAGGTCCTGTCACCGCCCGGTGCCGACCGCCGGATGGCCCGCTAGACTGAGGGCATGCTCTCTACAGATGTCTTCCGTGCCCGCCGTGAGCGCCTCCTGGCCCGCGTCGGAGGCCCCATCCTGCTCCTCGGCAACGGGGTGCGCGCGCGCAACCTGCCGATGAACGCGCTGCCCTTCCGGCAGGACTCGACCTTCCTCTACTTCACCGGCTGTGACGAGCCTGACGCTGCCGCGCTGATCGAAGAGGACGGCACCACCCTCTTCCTGCCCGTGCCCCCGCCGGACGACGTGCTCTGGCACGGCCCCACGCCCAGCCTGGACGATCGCCGCGAGGCCCTCGGGCTCGACGCCGTGCTCCCGGTCGAGCGGCTCGAGGATCGCGTCGGCCAGCGCGCCCCCAAGACCCTCGCCGTCGCCGACCCCGCGCGCAACGCCCTGGGCTCCCGCCTCGCCGGACGCCCCCTCGCCTACGCCCGCGAACACGGGGATCCCGAGCTGGTCTCGGCAGTCATCGACCTGCGCCGCCCCAAGGGCCCCGAGGAGATCGCCGAGCTCCGCCGGGCGGCCAGGGCCACCGCAGCTGCGTTCAACGCCGTCATGAGCGCGACCCACCCCGGAACCCACGAGCGCGCGCTCGCCAGCCTGTTTCACGGCGTGCTGGCGCTGCACGGCTGCGTGCCCGGCTACGGCACCATCCTCACGGTCCACGGCGAGGTCCTGCACAGCCGCGGCCACGTCAACCCCATCGAGGGGGGCGAGCTGCTGCTCCTCGACGGCGGCGGCGAGGTCGACACCGGCTACACCGTCGACGTCACCCGCACCTGGCCCACCAGCGGCCGCTTCGACGCCCGCCAGCGCGCGGTCTACGAGGTCGTGCTCGAGTCCCAGCTGGCCGCGATCGCCGCGGTGAAGCCCGGCGTTCGCTACCGCGAGGTCCACGACACTGCCTGCCGCGTCCTCGCCCGCTGGCTCATCGACGAGGGCCTGCTCCGCTGCAGCGTCGACGAGGCACTGCAGACCGGCGCCCACGGCGTCTTCTACCCCCATGGCACCGGTCACCACCTGGGCCTGGACGTGCACGACCTCGAAAACTTCGGCGATCTTCCCAGCTATCCGCCGGGTCAGGGTCGACCGTCCCAGTTCGGCACCCAGAACCTGCGCCTGGATCTGCCTCTGGAGCGCGACTGGGTCGTCACCATCGAGCCCGGCATCTACTTCGTGCCCGCGATCCTCGCGGACCAGAGCCTGCGGGAGAGCCTCGGCGACCGGGTGGACTGGGACAAGGCGCAGGACTGGATCGGCTTTGGCGGAATCCGCATTGAAGACGACGTGTGCGTGACCGACATGGATCCTGAGGTCCTCACCTCGGCCATCCCCAAGTCGGTGGAGGCGGTCGAGGCCCTGGTGGGAAGCGGACCGACCCCCGAGGAGCGGCTGTGCTGACGACGTGGACGAGCCTGGCGGTGTGGCTGCTCCCGGCCTGTCTGGTCGGCCTGGCCATCCTGGGTGGGGCCCTCTGGACCCTGCGTCGCCAGCGCAACTGTCCCTCGTGCCGCACGCCGATGGTGCCCCTCGCAACGCCAGGAACGGACGCCCCCGAGGGTGGTCCGGGCGCGGTGCCCAGCTACGAGGTCCTGGTCTGCGAGAGCTGCTCCAACGCGGCGACCCTGGTCCATGGTCACCAGTCGCGCTTCGCCTACTGCCCCAGCTGCCTCAACCGCAGCCTGCGCGCCCCGTGCATGCGGCAGGACGACGGCTCGGTGAAGATCGAGGAAGCCTGCGAGCTCTGCGGCTACCGCGACACCCGCGTCATCGGCGCACCGCCCATCGCGGGGCCGGAGCCCGTGATGGGCCAGGTCATCCCCTTCCCCATGCACCGGGTGCGCTCGTCCGAGGGCGACAAGGTCGAGGACGGGTAGCGCCCGAGGACCCCGAGGACCTCCTCTACGGGAACTGCCGCTGGATCACCGTGTCGGCGATGAAGCGGTCGTCGGACTCCGGGAAGTCGAGCGTGTAGTGCAGGCCGCGGCTCTCGCGCCGCTTCAGCGCGCACTGCACGATGAGATCGGCGACGACGGCCAGGTTGCGCAGCTCGATGAGATCGCCGGTGACCTTGAAGTCCCAGTAGTAGGTCTCGATCTCCTCCTGGACCAGGGCGATGCGTCGCCGGGCACGCTTCAGGCGCCGGTGGGTACGCACGATGCCGACGTAGTTCCACATGAACCGGCGGATCTCCTCCCAGACCTGGCGCACCACGACGATCTCGTCAGAGTCGACCGCACTGCCGACCTCCCAGTGAGGGATCTCCGCAGGCTCGAAGTCGGCGACCCGGGCCCGGCTCTCGTCGGCGGCACGGTGCGCGAAGACCAGGGCCTCCAGGAGGGAGTTGCTGGCCAGGCGGTTGGCGCCGTGCAGGCCGGTGCAGGCCGCCTCGCCGATGGCGAAGAGGTTCTTGATGCTGCTCTCGCCCTTGAGGTTCGTCTGGATGCCGCCGCAGGTGTAGTGCGCGGCGGGCACGACGGGGATCGGCTCGGTGACCATGTCGATCCCCAGCTCGAGCAGGCGACCGTGGATGTTCGGGTAGCGACGCTCGATCTCGTCACGGGGCAGGTGGCGCATGTCCAGGTAGACGCACTCGAGACCCAGACGCTTGATCTCGGCGTCGATCGCGCGGGCGACGATGTCGCGCGGGGCGAGCTCCAGCCGCTCGTCGTAGCGCTCCATGAAGCGGGTGCCGTCCGGCAGGATCAGCTTGCCTCCGTCCCCGCGCAGCGCCTCGCTGACCAGGAAGCTCTTCTCGTCCTTGTGGTACAGCGCGGTCGGGTGGAACTGCACGAACTCCATGTTCGCGATCCGCGCACCCGCGCGCCAGGCCATGGCCATGCCGTCACCGGTCGCGACGTCGGGGTTGGTCGTGTAGTTGTAGACCTTTCCCGCCCCACCTGCGGCGATGACGATGACGCCCGCGGCCCAGACCTCGACCTCGCCGCTGGCCTCGTCGAGCACGTAGGCGCCCATCACGCAGTCGTCGTCGGCCGCCGGAGGGATCTCGCCCGTGCGCCGGGACATCCAGCGCTGGGTGATGAGGTCGATGACCATGCGGTGGTCGAGGATGGTGATGTTGGGGTGCGCCATGCACTTCTCGTGCAGGGCACGCACGACCTCGGCGCCGGTGATGTCGTCGGCGTGCAGGATGCGGCGGTGGCTGTGGCCGCCTTCCCGGTGCAGGTCGTACTCGTCGGCGCGGTGCTCCCGGCGGGTGAACTGGGCGCCCAGCTCGATGAGCTCGCGGACGCGCTCCGGCCCCTCGCGGACCGTCACCTCGACCGCGTCCCGTCGGCAGAGGCCCGCCCCGGCGATCATCGTGTCCCGGACGTGGTTCTCGTAGGAGTCCTTGTCGTCCCATACCGCAGCGATGCCGCCCTGGGCGTAGCGGCTGTTGGACTCCCTGGGCTCGTCCTTCGTCATGATGACGACCTGGGCGTGCTCGGCGGCGCGAAGCGCGAAGCTCATGCCCGCGACGCCGGAGCCGACGACCAGGTAGGGGGTGGACTTGGGCAAGGCGTCACCTCGAACGTTCTCACGATGCTAGCCGAGCGAGCGGATAGGTGCCCGTCGTGCTCCCCATGCTGCCGAACCTGCTCACCGTCCTGCGAGGTCTCGCTGGCCCGTCGATCCTGATCGCCGTGCTGGCCGGCCAGGACGAGGTCGCCTTCGTGCTCTTCCTCCTCGCGGTCCTGACCGACCTCGCGGATGGCTGGCTGGCCCGTCGCCTGGGGGCCGTGTCCGAGCTGGGTCGGCTGCTCGACCCCATCGCCGACAAGCTGCTCGTGGACGGCACCTGGCTCGCGGTGGGCCTCGCCGGCTGGGCCCCCTGGTGGCTGGTCGGCCCGGTACTCCTGCGCGACGCCGCCGTCATCGTGGGCTTCTTCGCCACCGGGCGCACCCTGCGCGACCCCCACATGCTCGGGCGGGTCATGGTCAGCGTGGAGGGCGTCGCCCTGCCGGTCCTGCTGTTCCGCAATCCGTGGCTCGACATCCACTGGCCCAGCGTCGGGCTGGTCCTGGGGCTCCTCGCGCTCGGACTCGCGGTCGCCTCGGCGTCGGTCTACCTCGTCGACATCGCGCGCGGCCGGGCCAGCCCCGCACCAGCTGGCGTGCTACGGGCCCGACCATGGCCGCGCCCCCCATCGACCCCAACCTGATCACGCTGCTCCGCCTGCCGCTGGCCCCCGCCGCGGTCGGCTTCCTGGTGTTCTGGGACAGCCCGTGGGGAGTGGCCATCGCGCTGGTGCTGTCGCTGCTCCTCGAGGCCACCGACGCCCTCGATGGCTTCGTCGCCCGCCGCTACAACGCGGTCAGCGACTTCGGAAAGCTGTTCGACCCGTTCAGCGATGCCTTCGCCCGGTTCACGCTGTTCCTGGGATTGTGGGCGATCGGAGCGGCACATCTCTGGATGATCCTCATCCTCTTCTACCGGGACAGCAGCATCAGCTTCTTCCGCTCGATCGCGGCGACCCGGGGGCAGGTCATGCCTGCCCGCAAGACCGGCAAGATCAAAGCGATCGTGCAGGCCATCGGCGTCAACGGCATCCTGGTGTTCCTGCTGGCGGCCCACCTCGGCTACGTGCCCGCGTACCTGGCCGTCGCCGAGCAGGCCCCGTACGGCCTCACCCTGCCGTGGTGGGTCATGCTGGTCGTCACGATCGTCACCGGCGCGTCCTTCTTCGACTATCTCGCTGGCGCCTGGCCCATCCTCAGCGCAGCCTGGTCGAACCAGCCCTCCCCCACCGAGACCCCGGTCGACTGATGCTCGATGTCGCCTGGCCCCTGGCCCGTGCCGTGCTCTTCTCCATGGACGCCGAGCGCGCCCACGAGCTCACCCTCTCCTGGCTCGAGCGCAGCGGCGGCCTGCTGGGTGCCACCGCCCGCACCACGCTGGGCACGCCCGACCCCTCCCTCGCCCGCGAGGCGTTCGGAGTGAAGCTGGCCGGTCCCATCGGGCTCGCCGCCGGCCTCGACAAAGACGGGCGCGCGATCCCGTTCTGGCCCTCGGTCGGCTTCGGCTTCGTCGAGGTGGGCACCGTCACCGCCCACCCTCAGCCGGGCAACGACAAGCCGCGCCTGTTTCGCCTGGTGCAGGACAAGGCGCTCATCAACCGCATGGGCTTCAACAACCACGGCAGCGAGGCCCTGGCCCAGCGGCTGCGCGGGCTGCACGAGTCCGGGCGGTGGCCGTCGATCCCGGTTGGCGCGAACATCGGCAAGAGCAAGGTGACCCCGCTGGACGAGGCGCCCGCCGACTACGCGCTCTCCGCCGAGCGCCTGGCCGGCTTGGTCGACTGGTTCACGATCAACGTCAGCTCTCCGAACACGCCCGGCCTGCGCAGCCTGCAGGGCCCCGATGCCCTCGGTGGCATCATCGACGCCGTGCTGGACGAGGTTGGAGAGACCCCGGTCCTGCTCAAGCTCGCACCGGATCTGGAGCCCGAGGCGCTGGCCGAGGCGGTGGATCTGGCGATCTCCCGCGGGATCTCGGGGATCGTCGCGACGAACACGACCATCAGCCGCCCGCAGAGCCTGCAGGCGGATCCGAACGAGACCGGAGGCCTGTCGGGTGCCCCGCTGTGGCCCCTGGCGAAGGATCGGATCGGGGTCGCGCTCCAGGCGGCCTCGGGACGGGTGCCGGTGATCGGCGCGGGCGGAGTGCACTCGGTCGCCCAGGCCCAGGAGCTCCTGGACATGGGCTGCGTCGCCGTGCAGCTCTACACCGGCTTCATCTTTGAAGGACCGGGCCTGCCCGCGCGGCTCAACCGTGGACTCGCGCGGCAGGAGCACGCGCGAGAGGGGCTGACGCGAGGGGCGCAGGCGTGAAGGCAACGACCCGGCGGCTCGGACTGGGGGTGCTCGCGGTGGCGCTGGCCGGCTGTCCGACCGGTCGGGTTCCCACCCACCTCGCGCCGCCCGACACCGGCGGTCCGGGGTCCGAGCAGGCGAAGATCGAGACCATCGACGCCCTGCTCGCCGCGATGATCGGCCGGGATCCCCTCGGACGCAACGCGACCAACGTCGAGCCGGGCGTGGCCGAGGCCATCGAGGGCGGGGCCCCCTACGCGGAGCTGCTGCGGGTGGCGTCCAAGCTCGAGCCCGGCGGCGAGGACGCCCTGCGTCAGATCCGCGACCTCGAGGCCTCCAACCGGGGCACGCCGATCGTCGCGCTCTCCCGGGGCCTGCGCGTGCGTGAGATCGAGGCCGTGGTGGGCGCACGGACCGCCCTGGACGACGCCTCGGAGGTGCAGGTCGCTAGCCTGCTCACCCCGCTCTCTTCAGCCAGCAACGCCGCAAACCAGCCCGCGCGCGCCCTGCGCTGGCTCACCCCTCTGGCCGAGGTGCGCGACCCGGTGCTCACGGTCGCCGACCGGTGGGCCCTGCTCGGCTGGCTCGATGGCCCGGGCATGGAGCTGCAGCCCGTGGCCGACGCGCTCGCCACCCCGCCCTACGACGCCCTGCGCCGCACGTCCGCAGCCAAGCTCGTGCTCGCCCGGGCGGCCGGAGCCTCCGCCGATCCCGAGCCGGGCCTCGCCGATCTCGAGCGCGCCAGCGTGCTGCTCCTGGTCGAGGCCGTCGCGAGCCGCAAGCGGGAGAAGGAGGCGGTGGCGGAGCGCTGGAAGGCCCTCGCCGACGAGCTGCAGGCCGATGCCCCCCGAGACGCCCTGCTGTCCCGCGCCGAGGGCGCCCTGGTCGACAGTGCAGGCACCGATCTCGGCGCCGGCGGCGCTCTGCTCGCCCTGCAGGCCCGTCGGATCTGGGGCGACTGTCCCACCGAGCCGTGCATCGGGGTCGACC
>CALATR010000631.1 GCA_937891875.1 uncultured Pseudomonadota bacterium
CCTCCAGACACGCACCTGCGCCATCCACCACCTCGACCTGCCGTGGGAGCCGGCCACCCTCCAGCAGCGCAACGGGCGCGGGGTGCGCCAGGGCAACACGCTGGCGAACATCGAGATCAACTACTACTTCGCGCGCCGGTCCCAGGACGGGCTCCGGTTCAACCTCATCCAGGGCAAGCTCGGCTGGATGACCGAGCTCATCCGGTCGCAGGCGCGGGACACCAACAACCCCGGCGCCCAGATGGAGCTCGGGCCCGAGGAGGTGCTGCTCCTCATCAGCCGCGACCCGGAGAAGACCGCCCGGCGCCTCGCCGAGGTCCGCGCCCGTCGCGAGTCCGACGCCCGCAAGAAGGTCGGCGAGGACGCCGCCCGCATGCTGCGTGGCGCCAACGCCCGGTTCCGCAAGGCCGAGCGCACCGAGGACCCGACCGAGGCCGCTCGCCTGCGTCAGGAGGGTGAGGAGCGCCTGAAGGACCTGGCGACGGTCGACCCCGAGGCGTGGCCGTGGGCGAAGTGGATGTACGCCGTGCGCGACCACGACCTGCTCGTGCCCGTCGGGGGCGAGGCGCCTGTGTACGAGGGCCTGCGCGTCGGCATCCCAAGCCCGTGGAACCCCGACCGCACGGACTACGTCGAGTTCGGCCGGGTCCAGGGCACGAGCGTCGGCGTCCGCGAGGCCGGCACCGCGACCTGGTCGGAGCAGCCTCTTGAGAAGGTGGCCGCCCTCGGCATCCTCCCCGAGCACATGGACGCGGTGTTCCCGCCGGACGAGGACGCCCGCGCCGACGCCGCCACCGCGTCCCGCATCGACCAGGCCCTCCGCTACGGCGGCAACTGGCCCGGCCTCGGCTGGACCTGGGCGAGCGACGAGTGGGTCGGGCGGGCCTGGGCGCGACACGGCGACCGGGTCGTGCAGAAGCTGGCGCAGACGTCGTCCTGGTACGCCGAGCAGCAGCGCGTGCCCGTCGTGGTGCGAGGTGGCCTCGAGGTCCGACGCGGGAACGGCATCGGCGCGGCGGACGGCACCGTGATCCCGCCGACGCGCGCCGGCTGGCGGAACTTCCTGGCGCTCGCTCCGACGTCGGGCCTGAAGTTCGGCGAGATCGAGCAGGCGGGCCTGTACTGGTGGAACCGGCGCATCCCGCGCACCCTGCTGTCGTCGACCCGCGACGACGCGGCCGTGGCGGCGAAGTGATGGCCGCCATGCTCGTCATCGTCGCGCTGGCGGCTGTCGTCGCGGCGCTGCGTCCGCCTCCGCCGCCGGGGGTGCCCGCATGAAGGGCGCGAGCGCTCCGCTGCTGCTGTTCGGCGTCGTCGGCGTGGGGACCGTCCTGGCCCTGGCCGCTGCCGGCGGTGGCTCTCCCGTTGCCGGCGCCCAGCGCGCCGCGAGGACCACGATGGACTGGATGGACCGGGTGATCGCCCGCGTGTCGCGCCACGAGGGGCGGCACGACTCCCTGAACCTCAACGCGGACGGAGCCGGGCTGTCGTTCGGCATCATCCAGTGGGCCCAGAAGCCCGGTAGCCTCGGCGTACTGCTCGCCGAGATGCAGCGCACCGACCCCGAGCGGTTCGCGCGCACCTTCGGTCCCGACTGGCGAGCGCTCCTCGAGGTCACCCGGGCCGCGAGCCTGGCGCCCGTCAGCGGCTCCGTGCTGTGGTCCGAGCCCTGGGTGAGCCGGTTCAAGGCCGCGGGACGGGACCCGGTGTTCGTGGCGGTTCAGAAACGCCTCGCCAAGGCCGGCGAGCACTTCGTCGGCGCCCTCGACGCCGCCCGGGAGCTCGGCGTGGCCACGGAGCGGTCGCTGGCGCTGCTCTACGACACGAGCGTGCAGCAGGGGCCGCGCTTCGCGAAGCGGCACGCCCAGCGAGTGCGTGAGCGGTTCGTCGCCGCGGGCCGCACCCGGGTGCCGGTCCAGGAGCTGCTCACGGCCTACGCCCAGACCGCGCCCGCCCACTTCCGCCGGACCACGCCGCCGACCGAGCCCTACCCGTCGAGCCACATCGAGTGGCGTCGGACCGGGGACGCCTGGCACGCGTGGGCCGGCCGCTTCGACCTGTACACCGGCATCCTGCGCCGGCGCATGGGCATCGTGAACGACCCCGAGCTCTCGGACGCGCCGGTGGCGCTGCCGGGGCCGGGACTGGCCTGAACAGGAGGATGGCCATGTGGTGGAAGAGCATCGCGCGGTGGCTGCGCGACAAGGTGGACGTCGACGTGGACCTCGAGCTGGACGACGGCGTCGTGGTGGTCGTGCTCACGGTGCGACTCGGCGGAGCGACCCTGCTCACGGAGCGCTTCGAGTGGACGCTGCCGGCGCCCGGTGCGGTGCCGCATCGGCTCGCGAGCAAGGCGGCGCGACGGGTGCGGACCGCGGACGCGGGGGGCTGACGATGTCGCCGCCCGCTGCCCGTCGAGACGACAGCGCCGCCCTGTGGGCCGGCGAGCTCGCGGATGTGCGCGAGCGCCTGGCCCGCCTGGAGACCCGCGCCGAGGCCCACGACAAGGCGAGCGCGGAGCGGCAGAAGGCCGTGCTCGACGCGATCAGGGAGGTCGAGGAGCGGCTGGAGCGCGCCGAGGGGCGGGCCTGGCGGCTCGCGCTCGGGCTCGCGGGGCTGGGGGTTGGTGGGGGCGCCGGGGCGGTGGAGATCCTGCGTGGCGTGCTGGGAGGGTGATGTGCGCGTCGTCCTCGAGCTCTTCGCGGGCTGTGGGGGCGCGTCCCTCGGCCTCCATCGCGCTGGCTGGCGGCACCTCGCCTGCGTCGAGCTCGACGAGGCCGCGGTCGCCACCCTTGCCGCCGCTGGGCTTCCCGCCCTTCATGCTGATGTGCGGGCGGTCGACTGGGCGGCGTTCGCGGGCCGGGTCGACCTCCTGTGGGCCTCGCCGCCGTGCCAGCCCGGAAGCACCGCGGGCAGGCGCCGGGGAACGGGCGATGACCGCGACGGCTGGCCGTGGACCTGGGCGGCGGTCGACGCCGTTCGACCCACCTGGTTTCTCGCCGAGAACGTGCTCGGCTGGACCTACCACGCCCGCGGCTGCTCCCTCGACGGTGCGCACCGAGACTGCGTCGGCTGCGCGTGGGAGCGGTCCATCCTCCCGGAGCTGCGGGCCCGCTTCGCCTTCTCCGGAGCATGGACGCTCGATGCTGCAGACTATGGAGCGCCCCAGCACCGTCGCCGGGTGCTGCTGTGGGGTGGACCCGTCCCACTGGCGGAGACGCCCCCGCCGCCGAGCCACGGCGATCCCGACGACGAGGATACCGAGCACCGAGGCCTGCGCCCGTGGGTGAGCGTCCGCGAGGCCGTCGGAGCCACGCTTCTGGCGGAGGACACCTGCGACCTCCGGGCTTGCTACCCCTGCGACGGATCGCACGGGAGGGCGTGCACCGAACCCTGGCGAGCCGACCGCCCGGCGCCGACCGTGACCACGACCGAGGTGAAGGGTACCCGCGCCCATGCGCCTTCATGGTCCTTCCACGGTGGACCTGACCGAGCGAGCGACGCCGCGTTCCTGGTCGCCGGTGTGCGCCGGATCGAGGTGGTCGAGGGGCTCGTGCTCCAGGGCTTCCCGGCGGACTGGCCGCTCCAGGGAACGAGGGAGCAGCAGTATCGGCAGGTCGGTAACGCTGTACCGCCGCAGATGTCCGAGGCCTTGGGGCGGGTGGTCCTGGGTGCGCATCGCGTGGTCGAGGACCTGCGTGCTCGCGCCATCGACCTCGACGCCCTCGCGAGCGCGCTGCGCCGCAACCCGTCGGCAGTGCCCAACTGGCTGGGCCGGAGTGCCGCATGAAAGCCCCGTCCACCCCGACCTGCGCCTGCCGCGCCACCCCCGACCCCTTCCAGGCCTTCGCCTGGGAGGCGCTCCGCACGGTCGCTTCCCAGAAGCCTCCCCGCGACACGGGCCGTCTCCGCATCGACCGGGCAGCCCTCCGTCGCGCGCTCGGTGGCCGCGACGAGATCCTCGAGGCGATGGAGGCCAAGGCCACCGGCCGACCCGGCGCCAACGCGGCGGTGATGTGGCGCTACTTCACCACCAGCGTCTACCAGTCAGGCGACCTGCCGCTGCTCGCGACCCGCGAGGCCCTCCAGAACAGCGTCGACGCCTACAAGGCTGCGGTCCGCGCCCGCAAGACCCGAGCAGGGGAGGGGCGGTTCGCCGTCAGCTGGGACCCGGACCGCAGGGCCCTGTCCTGGGAGGACAACGGCATCGGCATGGACGCCGACACCATCCTCGAGAAGTTCCTGTCGCTCGGCGAGTCGGGCAAGGGCGGCGCCGGCGACAGCGAGGAGGCCGCAGGCGGCTTCGGCGTCGCCAAGGCCGTCATCCTCGGGACCAGCCCCACGTTCCGCTGGGAGCTGCACAGCCGCGACAACCTCGCGGTCAGCGAGGGCGCCGGGCAGGACGTCACCATCTACGACGCGCCGTTCCTCCAGGGCACGCGCATCACCATCTTCGATGTGGCCACCGAGTTCGACCAGGTCTGGGACTACGCCCGCCAGGCGTACGTTCCGCTGCTGGATCGGCTCCGCGAGCTGCTCGCCGCCAACGACCTGACCGGGGTCACGCTCACGCTCAACGGGGACGAGGTGCGGCCCATGTTCAGCCGCCGAGGCGGCTCCCGGGTGCGGGTGGAGGGCTCCTGGGGACGCGGCAGCGAGGCCGCCATCAAGGCCTATCGGCGCCCGCCCGGTGATCGGCAGGGCGCCTACTACGTCCGCCTCGGCGGGCTCTTCCAGTTCAAGGAGAGCGCTCGGCGCGGCAACCTCAAGGCCGACGTCGTCGTCGACCTCACCACGAAGGTCCGCCCCGGCGAGGCGGGCTACCCGCTCAACGCCGCCCGCGACGCGCTCCAGGACCGCGCCCGGTGGGCCTTCAATGACCTCGTCGAGGAGGTCGAGCGCGAGAACGAGAGCGTGGGTCGGTCGATGGAGGACGAGGTCTACGACCCGGACTCCGACGACGCGGGCGAGCGCCGGGGCGCAGCGGAGATCGCCGACCTCGCCGCGGAGGCCTTCGCGGACGAGGCGTTCCAGAAGGCGCTCGCCGAGGCCGCCGGCGGCATCGCGGACTTCTACGCCGAGCGTGCCAAGGACCCGGGTGTCGAGTCCGCCGTCGCCAGCCTTGCGCCTCCAGGGTCGCGCGCGCGTTCGGCCGAGGACCAGCCCACTCGGGGCGCCGTCCTGCCGCCTGGGATGCAGCTCGTCGTGACGTCCGCGCCCGTCGAGGAGGACATCGCCTCGCCCTCCGACAGCGCCGCAGCCGCGAGGCAGCTTCGCGCCGTGCTCGGGGCGGCTGACCGGGTGGAGGAGGACGCAGGTGGCTTCCCGGGGGTGGTGCTCACCGATCGCGTCGTGCAGGCACTCGCTCGCGCCGAGGCCGGCGAGGCCCTGGACCCGATGGACGTCGGGGTCCTCCAGGGCGCGGCCGACAAAGCCGCCGACACCTCGCTTCAACCGGGCGGCGGGGGGCTCCTCCAGGCGGCGACGGTCACCCGGGCTACCGACCACGCGCTGCACCGCTTCGCGGTCACGCCCGACGCGGAGGCCCGCAGGCACACCCGACGCAACCCGTTCGGTCGTCTCGCGGGGCTGCGCATCTCGAAGAAGAACTACGACCGGCGCCGGGCCTACCGCTTCAAGAAGGGCTTCCAGAAGTGGATGCCGCACCTGACCGCCTGGGACGCCACCCTGCGGCTCGTCGCCAGCGAGGCGCGCATCCGCAGGAAGTTCAAGCCCGGGTTCGTGCTCGACGACGAGCTGCTCGGGCTGACCGCGACCACTGGCTCCGGTCGCGCCGTCGTCTACATCCACCCCGATCGCCTCGACCAGGTGGTCAAGGCCCACAAGCACCGCCCGCTCGCCATCGCGGCCTACCTCCACGGCGTCGCGTGCCACGAGCTCACGCACCTCGACGGCCGCATGGGCAAGGGGCACAGCGAGGAGTTCGTCTCGGCGCGTGAGGACCTCGGACACGCGACCGGGCACCTGCTGCCCGCCATCGCCGTGCTCGTGCAGAACGTGCTCGGGCTGCCGGTGAAGCCGACCGAGGAGAAGAAGCGCATCGTTCGCCTCGAGCGGCAGCTCGCGCGCGCCAAGGAGAAGGCGAGCGGGAGTCGCCGGGCCCAGGCCGACGTGGCTCGCCTCGAGGCGGACCTCGCGAAGGCCCGAGCGGCCCTCGATGAGGCGCTGGCCGAGAGCGCTCGGGTGCGAGCAGAGTGCGGACGGTCCTGCGGTTGCCGCGAAGCTCGAGTGGGCAGCGAGGACGCCGCGGTGCGCGTCGTCGATGCGGCCGTGACCGCGCTGCTCACGAGGCCGCCGGCCGGCACGGATCCGGCCTACGTCGCGGCGTTCGCGCGCCGGCATCGTGGGCACCTGGTCGAGCTCGTGCGGGCTCGCCTCGGCGGGTGACGGACCGGTGCCAGGCGACGGCCGCGCCAGTCGAGTCTTGTTCCTTCAGGTGAGACACCCCGCACGGTGTACTTCTCTTCGAGCTTGGGGTGGACCGACCTTCCCCAGCCGCTCACCAGCTGCGCCCGGATAAGGCCCTGGCGCAGCGTCACACCTGGCTCGGTCACATCCTCGACTCGATTCACGTTGCCGGATGGACCACAAGTGGACCACAGCTGCACGCTTGTTCATGTGCGATCGGAGCCGTCGCGAGTGGTAGGTTCACCGCCTTGTAGTGATCGAATCGTGCGAGCCATCGACATTGGCGGCGGCGAAGCTTCGGTCAAGGAGGAACGGCTATGTACGACGAACTTGATCACTACGCTGAGGCGCTTCGCACCTACATTACGTCGACGTACCACATCTCCAATCCCGCCATGGTCGAGCTGCGAGACGGCCTCCTCGCCCGCAGCGGAGCGATCGCACAGACCCCGTACCTGGAGAGCACGGCTCGGTACGCCGGCGCCCGGGCCTACTCGTCGCTGTCCATTCCGCCTGCGGTCGAAGAGGTGCTGACGTTCCTCGGGCAGCGCAAGGTCGTGTTCGACCCTCCCTACGACCACCAGGCGCTGGCGCTCGAGCTCGCGTTGATGCCGCCGCACCACGATCTCGTGGTCACCACGGGGACGGGATCTGGCAAGACAGAGACGTTCCTCCTCCCCATCCTTGGGCGCGTCGCCGCCGAAGCTGCGAGGCCATCGTTCTCGACGCGGGCGATTCGCGCGCTGCTGCTGTACCCGATGAACGCCCTCGTCAACGACCAACTCGGCCGCCTTCGGGTGCTGTTCGGCGGCAACGACGTGTCCCGTTGGTTCACCGACCGCGGCGGTCGCCCCATGAAGTTCGCGCGCTACACGGGGCGGAGCCTCTACCCAGGTCGTCGGCGCGACGACACCACAAAGCACTGGGCGCGCCTCAAGGGGCCCCTGGAGTTCTACACGAAGCTCGAAGACCGTGCCGCCTCGGACCCCGAGACGCGCGCGCTGATCAGCGAGCTGCGCCGGCGCGGCAAGTGGCCTGCCAAGCCCTCCAGTAGCCCTGCGAACGAAGATGGTGTCAGCGCTTGGGTCGGCAGCGGCCGGTGGAAGGACAGCGCGGGCGAGTGGAAGCGGACCATCGAGCGCCCGGAAGACCCGGAGCTGTTCCTCCGGCATGAGGCGCAGGAGGGTGTTCCGGACCTGCTCGTGACCAACTACTCCATGCTCGAGTACATGCTGCTACGGCCGATCGAGCGGGGGATCTTCCGCGAGACTGCGGACTACTACGAGGCCAACCGCGACCAGCGTCTGCTCCTCATCCTGGACGAGGCGCACCTCTACCGAGGTGCGCAGGGGACCGAGGTCGCCATGCTGATCCGACGCCTGCGCAACCGGCTGCGGATCCCGGAAGAGCAGCTCCAGGTCATCTGCACCAGCGCGTCGTTCTCGGATACGGAGGCGGCAAAGCAGTTCGCAGCGGACTTGGCGGGGAAGCCTGTCTCTGGCTTTAGGGCGCTGAAGGGTACCAAGCGAGCCTCGACCCCTTCGGGCCCCGGCGACGAGACGGTAGCGAGAGCTTTCGCCGACGTAGACCTCCACTCCTTGCAGGTGGGTGAGGAGATGGCCCGGTGGGCGGCTGCGCTGGAGGTCATCCGGCTTGGAGATCCCTCCGCGGACCTGGACGACCTCGCCACCAAGCCAACGCCGGATGGCTGCGACCCGGTCGCGCGTGAGCTGCACACAGCGCTGGGGCATGTCCCCGTGGTGGGGCGGCTCGTGAACCTGACCAGCGGTGCGACCACGGACGAAGACCCCGAGCGAGATCCTGACGGCGTGGGCCCTGCGCAGGACGTCTCCGCGCTTGGCCGGCGACTGTTCCCCGGCGTTGACGCCACCCTCGCGCATAGAGCGACGAACAACCTGGTGGAGATCGCGTCACTCGCGAAGGAAGCCGAAGACAAGGCTCCTCTCCTAGCTGCCCGAGCGCACGCCTTCTTCCGCGGGCTCCCGGGACTTTGGGCCTGTTCCGACCCCAAGTGCAAATGCGTGCCCGCGGAGCTTCGCGAGAGGTGGAGCGCCGCCTCCACCTCACCGCCGACCGGAGCGCTCTACGCACAGCCACGGCGCGTGTGCGAATGCGGCGCGCGTGTCTTCGAGGTCCTCACCTGCCGCTCGTGTGGCTCCGCGTACTTCAGAGCGTACTCCTTCGACCCCGCCAACCCCGACTACCTCTGGGCGGAGGACGTCGGCGAGGTGGACGGTGTCGACGGGGTGGTTCGGCCGGTGTTCCTTAGCCTCGAGGAGCCGCCCGCTGGGTCTGGGGCGCTCTTCGAGTGGCTGGATCCGATCACGGGCCGGGTAGGCACCAAGAATCCACAGTCTCGTGAGGTCTGGCTACCCGGGCCCGGTCAGCCCGACACAGAACCTGGTGCATTCCACAGTTGTCCCCGATGCGGTGGGCGTGGCCAGGAGATCATGGACCACGTCACCAAGGGCGACGAGCCGTTCCAGCAGCTCGTCTCGTCGCAGCTGCTGGAGCAGCCAGCGCGGCCTACCATCGACACACCGCTCAAGGGTCGGAAGGCGCTCATCTTTTCTGACGGTCGCCAGGCCGCCTCTCGCCTCGCGGGGAAGCTCCAGCAGTTCTCCATGCGCGACGCGGTCCGCCCACTCCTTCTCGCTGGCATTGCAGAGCTGGAGAAGCGGTTCGCAGGACCCGTCACGCTGGATCACGCCTACGCGGCCCTCCTGACCGGGTGCGCTCTTCATGGTGTGACGTTGAGGCCTGCGCAGGCCACCCACTTTGCGGACGACCTGGAGGTCTTCAACGAGCTGTTGCGTCGCGACCCGCCGGTCACCGAGAAGGAGCTGCTCAGCCGATCAGCAGAGCTGAACACGCACCGGACGAACAAGGCGCTGATGCTCGCGCTCTACCCGGTCCTGAAGGACCGCCACACGGGGCTCGCCGCTCTCGGGCTTGGCGCGCTCGGGGCGTCGCTCGATCCGACTGACCTCGGCAACCTCCACAAGCTCCCCGCGCCGCCGGCTCCCACGACGCTGACCGAAGATGAGCGGCGGCTCGCGCTTCTTGATCTGTGGTTGACGGACGCCGTTCTGAGCCACGCGGTGTTCCTGCCGACGACGCCGAGCGACTGGTTGGACGCACCGACCGGCGCGAAGATCAACCGTACAAAGGCCACCTTCCCTGGATTTGTGAAGGATCTCGTGGGGACCAAGTGGTTCAACGCCAACCTCAAGGGCAGCGCGGCGAACCCGACCGCGTGGGGCACGTTCCTGTCTCGGACCTTTGGCGCGAACGAGACCGCCAATGGGTTCATCCTGCGAGCGTCGAAGCTTCGACTGGCGACAGAGGGCATCC
>CALATR010000632.1 GCA_937891875.1 uncultured Pseudomonadota bacterium
CCTCCGCCGCCGCTACCGCGCGATCCGGGAGATCCCGGGGCCGCGGGCCGCGGGGGTGTTCCAGGCCGAGGACCGGGTGCTCGGTGGGCTGGTCGCGGTGAAGACGGTGCCGGTGGACCACCCGCTGGCGGCAGAGATCTCCGCGGAGGGTCAGCGCCACCAGGCGCTGCGCCACGCGCGGCTGACGCCGGTGGTCGGACGGTTCAGCGGAGTGCGCGGCTTCGACGATCGCGAGGTGCTCGGCTTCGCCACCCGCTGGGTCGACGGGGTGCCGCTGTCCGAGTGGGGGCGCAGCGCCACCGACCGCGAGCGGCTGCAGGCGATTGCCGAGATTACGGCCGCGGTGGGCTGGCTGCACCGGCGTGGCTGGCTGCACCTGGACCTCAAGCCCGACAACGTGCTCATGGGACCGGATGGGCCGACGGTGCTGGACCTGGGCAGCGCACTGCCGGTGTCGGCCGGTGCGCGCACCGCGGGGGGCACGCTCGGCTACGCCGCTCCCGAGGTGGTTCGTGAGCAGGCTCCGGACGTCACCTCGGACCTGTTCAGCATCGGCGTGCTGGCCTTCGAGCTCCTCGCTGGACGGCTGCCCTTCCCCGGTGAGGGGAGCGAGCTGCGCGAGGCGGTGCTTCGGGGGGTACGTCGCCGGCTGGCCACGGTGAGGCCGGACCTGAACACCTCGGTGATCGCCTTGGTGGACAGCATGCTGGCCGAGAAGACGGAGCTTCGCCCGGGATCAGCGGCCGAGGCGCTCGAGGCGCTCGCCGGGTTCGGCTGGCAGCCGCAGACGAGTCCCTTCGCCAGCGAAGGGCGCCTCCGAGGTCGTGACGACGAGCTCGCGTCGCTGCACGAGGTGCTCGACGAGGGCCCCGCGGCCCCGATCACGCTGATGGGTCCCACGGGTCTGGGTCGGCGGAGACTCGCTCGCGAAGTGATCGCGACCCGTTCCCTCGAACCGGGCCAACATGCCGTCGATCTGACGCTGAGTCCAGATGGTTCGCTCACCGCGCTGCGGCGGTTGCTCACGGTCCTCGAGGCGCCTGGCCGAGGGCGTCTCGACGATCCGCGCCTGCCTCGGTGGTTGCCCGGAGGGGCGGGCGGCGTGGTGTTCCTCGGTCGCGCTCCTGTGGAGGTCAGCGCTCACTACCGTGCCGCGGTCCAGGCGCTCGCAGGCGGATCCTGGCGCGTGCTGGTTGCTCATGAGTCGGTGGTGCCGGGCTCCACGGTGTTTGCCTTGGCCCGCCTGCCCCATCCCGTGCTGCACGACATCGCTCTCGATGCGGTACCTGCGGGTCATCCGCGGCTCGAGGTCGCGCTTCGGGAGCCGGATGGGCGCCCGGGGCTGCTGATGGAGCGACTGGAGCACGATCCGGTCCACCTGGACGATCTTCCTGGACCCGTGCGTCGCGCCTGGCCGCTGCTGTCACTGCTGGTGCAGCCGGTCGAGCCGGCGGTCGTCGAGGCCCTGCCGCCCGAGCTCGGGGTGGCCTGGCAGATTGGCATCGAAGCCGGCGCCATCCGAAGTGGCGATCGCGGGTGGACCTATGCGGCCGCGCCATCCATCGCAGATCCGCCCGGCCAGGATGCTGCGGAGCTCGCCACCCGGTTGATCGAGCGTGTGCCGTCGATGCGTCCCGAGACCGTGGCGATCCTGGCTGCGCGTGCGGGACTGGATGACATAGCGGCCAGCTGGCTGGAGCCCTACGAGCCGCACATGCGGGGGCTTCCAGCCGTGCGCGAGGTCGCCACGAGGCTCGCGCCACGGGGGCACCGGCGTGCGATCCAGATCTACGGGGTGTTGTTGGCCGATGCGGGGCGACGTGACCAGATCGGCCCCCTGATCGGTGACCTCGACGAGTCCGACCCGGTCTGGATCTACCTCCACGCCGGCAGGGTGCCGCTTGCGAACAGGTGGCCGGTGATCGAGGCGTGGCTCGACGAGCACGGCGACGTACCCTGGATACGTGCGGTTGCTCTGCAGTGGGTGGTTGAGGCCTTGGAGCGCCCCGACCTGGGCGCAGACCTGGTGGAGCGGTGGGAGCGCGATCCCGAGGTCGACCGGAGCTGGAAGGACCAGCCGCTTGGCCGCACGGGGATTCTGATGGTCGCGGCCTGGCGTGCAGTCGAACGCGGGGACAAGCAGCTGCTGCGTGACGTGCTCCCAGACAACGCGTTCTCCGATGAGGCGCTGGAATCGGAGCACGTATCGGTGCTCCCGGCCCTGGTGCTGGCCGCCGCCGCGCTGGAACGTACTGAAGACTCGGTGCGTGTCGGCCGAGTCCGCTGCCGGAAGGAGGACGAGACCGGCTCGCCCTACCGCATCGCGTTCGCCCGTCAGGCGCTCGGCGGCCGGACCATGGACGCAGGGCTCTCGGTCGAGGCGCGCAGCAACCTCCAGCAGGCGCTGACCCTGCACCGCCAGGTCGGCAACCACATGGGGCACCTGCAGGTGCTGGCGATGCTGGCCGAGCTGGAGATCGCCTGCCGCCGACTGCCTGCGGCCCGCAAGTACCTGGTCACCTTCGACGAGCTGCGGGTGCAGGCGCCCCCGGCAGTTCAGGCGACAGCCCAGGTTCGAAGCCGGATCCTGTGGGCGTCGCTGCACCTCGCGCAGGGGGACGCCGGCCGCGCGGTGAGCCTGCTCGAGGACGTGGCGGGGATCGACGACGAGGAGCCGATGGTGCGCACCTGGCGCGCGGTCGTGCTCATGGAGGCGTACATCGCGCTGGGGGCGTTCGAGCAGGCCCGACAGCTGGCGACCTCGCTGGCCCACTACGACTCGCCGGACATCCGGAGGCGGGTGCAGCTGGCCCTCGGGCGCATCCACCTGGGGCTGGCCCGCGCCCACCTCGACCAGGCGATGGCGGACCTTCCCGTCGATCCCGACCCGATGGTCCAGCACACGGTCGGTCAGGTGCTGATGGTCGCGGGCGGCGAGGACCTGGACGCCACCACGTTCAGCCGGCGGCGGGACTTGCTGCAGAAGGCGACCCCGTACCTGACCGACGAGGAGCGCGCGCGCACGGTCGCCCTGCGTGAGCGCCTGCTGGAGGGGCCGGGGGCTGCGCTCGATCAGGTGGTGCGGCTGATCGAGTCGGTCGGCCAGGGCTCCGCGATGCTCGAGATCCTCGCCCAGGTGGTGGCGGACGCGCTCGGCGCGAACCGGGTGCTGGTCATGTTGCGCATGCCCGGCCTCGGACGCCAGGTCTCGGCCCGGGAGATCAGCGGTCAGGAGAGTGCGGGCCTGGCGCCCGAGATCTGGCGTCGGGTGCGCAAGCCCGACGATGTGTGGCTCGCCGACGATGCGTTCGCCGATCCCAACCTGCGGCGCATGTCGGCCACGGTGCGCACCTTCCAGATCAAGAGCGTCATCGCGGTGGCCATCGCCCGGGACGACCACGTGATCGGCGCGCTGTACGTCGACGACGTGCACCGGTCGGGGCGCTTCGGGGAGGCGGACGTCAAGGTGCTCCAGCGCCTCGGCCGGGCGATCGGGGCGGTGGCCGAGGTCCTCCCTTCCAGGCCTCCAACCGACGGTCTCGTCGTACATGAGCTCCACGGCATGTACACCTGCGACGCCGAGCACGCCTCCCGGGTCCGGGGGGTGCTGGAGCGGGTCGAGGCCGCCACCCAGGCGAACCTGCTGCTCACCGGACCGACCGGTGCGGGCAAGACCTGGCTCGCCAAGCGGATCGCGACCGAGGCGCTGGGGCTCGACGGCCTCGTCGAGGTGGTGCTCCGCCCCGGACCGACCGAGATGCTGGTCAGCCAGCTGTGGGGCACTCGCCGCGGTGACTTCACCGGCGCGGTCGAGCGGCCGGGGGCCATCTTCCAGGCCTGGACCGAGAACCGGGCGCTCTTCCTGGACGAGCTGCAGAACCTCGACGAGATCGGGCAGCGCGTGCTCCTCCCCCTGCTGGAGCTCCCGCGCCGCCGGTTCGGCAGCCTGACCAGCGGGGTGCGCGAGCTCGACCGACCGCTGACGGTCATCGTCGGAACCAACGCGCACGTCGACGACGGCGGCTGGGCTGGCACCTTCCGCGAGGACCTGTGGTACCGCATCTCGCCGGTGCGCATCGACCTGCCGCCGCTGGCGCGCCGGGGCCGGGAGGCGGTCTACCGACACATGGAGGACATGCTGAACCAGCTGGGCATGCCCGCGCCGGAGGACGTCTTCCAGCGGGACGCGCTGCAGCGGCTGGCGACCCACAGCTGGCCCGGCAACCTGCGCAGCCTGTCGGACGTGGCCGAGCGTGCCGCGCTGCAGTTTGGCCGGGACAGCAGGAAGATCGCCGCATCCGAGCTGGATGCCCTCGGCCTCGACCAGCCGACCCCGGAGCCGCCCGTGCCCAGCAACCGCCGGGGCGACCCACCCGCCCTGGTGACGGCCCAGGCGCGCGCGGTCCTGGAAGCCCTGGAGCGGCACGACTACGTGCAGTCCGCCGCCGCGGATGAGCTCCAGATGTCCAAGTACGCCCTGCATCGCCTGCTGAAGAAGCTCGAGCTGATCGACCACGTGCGCGATCAGCGCAACCTGCGTCGGCGGGCCGAGTGACCGCATCCCCGGACAACAGCCGCACGCTGATCGTCGGTGCGGTCGTGGCGCTGGTCGTCATCGTCGGGATCGGCGCGCTGCTCTACCTGGCGGCGCCCAGCGTGTCGGACCGGCCCGATCCGGTCGTGCAGGCGCCGGGTGAGGGGGAGCCGACGCCACCGCCACGGACGGAGGAGGACCCGCCCGCGGTCACCCGGCGGATCCCGGTCCCAAGGCCGCAGCGCACGGCACCGGTGGAGGTCGAGGAGGACGTCCCCGACGAGCCCAGCGCTGACACGGAAGACTCGGACACGCTGGACAGCGACTTCCCCCGCATCCAGGGTGCGGGCGAGGCGCTGGGACGGGCGCTCACCCGGGCGCTCGGCGACGTGCAGCCCGAGCTGATCGCGTGCCTCGCCGGCTGGCACCAGGCGCAGCCGGAGGTGTTCGTGGGCCGGGTCGTGTTCGGGCTGGGCATGGACCGTGACGGCATGCACACCATCGACATCCTCGACGTGGAGGACGTGCCCGAGCAGACGCTCACCTGCCTGGGCGATGTGCTCTGGGACGAGGTCGAGTGGCCCGCGGTGGAGCAGCCCCTCGAGGTGAGCTGGCCGATCCAGGTGAGTGTGCGCGAAGACGACGGCGCCGAGCTCCCGGAGGAGCCGGCGCCCTGAGAGTCGAGCTACGCTGCGGGGAACTGGCGGGCGCGCCAGCCGAACATGCCGCCCTCCATCGAGGCGACGGCGGTGAAGCCGGCGGACTCGAGGGCGCGCACGACCCGGCCGCTGCGGCCGCCGGACTGGCACATGACGACCATGGGCGTGTCGCGGTCCAGCTGGTTGGCCTGGCCCATGAACTGCTCCAGCGGGATGTTTTCGGCCTGGGCGACCGCGCCGCGCATGGTGAGCTCTTCGGGCTGGCGCACGTCGATGAGCTTGAAGCGGCCCAGGTTGGCGTGGACCCAGTCGGACGAGACCTCGGCGACGCCGTTGGTGCGGTAGATCGCGTCGTGCAGGTTGCTGGTGTTGGCGCGCTTCTCGGCGGTCTTGACGGTGGTCTGCCCGTCGACGTCCATGCGCCAGGCGATGATGCCGCCCTCGACGGACGCGACGGCCTTGATGCCGGCGTGCTTCAGGGCTTCTGCGGCCTGGCCGGAGCGACGACCGGAGCGGCAGAGCAGCACGATGGGCTCATCCTCGTCGAGGGCGGAGACCCGGCCGAGCAGCTTGAGCAGGGGCACGTTCTCGGCGCCTTCGACCTTGCCCAGCGGGCCTTCGAGCTCGTGGGGCTCGCGGACGTCGATGAGGCGGACCGCGCCCTGGTTGGCGGCGGCCCACTCGGCGGAGACCTGGGGCTCGCCGTCGCGGTTGGAGATCGCGTTCAGCAGGATGTTGGGATCGTGGCTCATGGTGGACCTCACGTTGGGGCCTCCCCGGGTCGGGGTGGCGACGCTCCTCTCCTTCGCAAGCCCTGGGCCAGTCTGTCGATCGCGTCCAGCACGAGCTCGGTGTGCGGAGACGGGCGAACGACGTTTCAGCATGAACGAATCGATGAAACAGCCGGCGAGGTCGGACCCGGCGTAACATCATCATGCGTCTTCGGAGAACGGCCGTTGTCCTCTAGCTTGAACGCTGCGGATCCGAACACGAGGCCGCCGTGGTGGATGGAGTGCCGTTGCATGAGCAGGGAGCCGGCTCGGGCCCCGATCGCGTCGCGCGGGCGAAGGCCCAGTGCGCGGAGGCCGAGGCACGGGCTCTGGCGCGACTGGAGCGGCACGCGCGAGGTCCGCGGGCGGTGCTCGGACGGCGGGCGGTGGGCTGGGCTGCCCGGCTGGGGCTCGCGGCCGACGGTCCGGAGGCACGCACCTACGCCCGGTGCGACCAGCTCCTGGAGGACGCGCGGGACGCGCTGCAGCGGGTGCACGCCCTGGAGGCGGCCGGCGCCGATCCGGAGGCGATCATCCAGGCCACCTTTGTCGCAAAGTCCAGGTTCGACGGTCTGGAACGTCAGCTGACCGCCATCGAGCGGCGCCATCGATCCCAGCGCTTCGACTGAGGGGCAAGACACAAGGCTCAGCGCGGCAGCAACAGGCTCAGGTCCGTGCCCGGCTCGCCCGGGGTAGACGCGAGGGTGACCTCGGCCCCGACGGCACGGGCGCGCTCGCGCATGCTCTGCAGGCCGGTCCCGCCCCCGGTGCGGGTGTCCGGTCCCTGGTGCAGGCCCACGCCGTTGTCCCGCACGCTGATCTGCCAGCGCTCGCCCTTCCGTCGGACCCGGATCACGACCTCGCTGGCGTCGGCGTGGCGGGCGACGTTGTAGAGCGCCTCGACGAGGATGAGCTGCGCGGCCCGGGCGACCGGCGGGGTCAGCTGGACCCGGGGCAGCTCGGGCGGCAGGTCGACTCGCAGCCGGACCCGCTCGGGATCGAGGAAGCCCTGGGCGCGATCGCGGGCGTAGGCCACCAGCGCGCGCACGTCGTGGCTGCGCGAGCGCAGGGACCACACCATGTCGGTGACCGAGCCGCCCAGCTCGTCGGCGGTGACGGAGATCCGCCGGGCGGCCTCGCGGGTCGACTCGGCGGGCAGGCCCTCTCGGGTCAGCAGGCCGGACAGGATGGAGATGCTGCCCAGCCCGGCCCCCAGCTCGTCGTGCAGGTCCATGGCGATCTGGGCGCGCTGACGCTCGGTCTCGACCGCGACCCGGCTGCGCAGGCGCTGGATCCACAGGGCGATGCCCGCCAGCCCCACCACCAGTCCGAGCCAGATCCACGGCCGCTCCCACCACGCGGGTACGACGACCAGCGCGACTCGGACGGGCTCGCTCCACGCGCCGCCCTCCACTCGGGTGCTCACCTCGACGTCCTGGTCGCCCACGGCGAGGCCCGCCAGCCGGATGGTGCCGCTGCGGGAAGGGGTGGACCAGGCCCCGTCCCCGATCCGCCACCGGTAGCGCAGCGAGTGCGGAAAGCTGTAGGCCAACGCCGCGAACTGCAGCTCGGCCGATCCGCCGGACGGGACGCGAAGCGGCTCCTGGGCGGGCTCCCCGTCGACCAGGGCACGCACCAGGCGGGGGGGAAAGGGCTGCGGGTCGATCCGGCGCCGCGCGGCCGGGACAAAGCCCGCCCCGATTCCGGTCGCCAGCCACAGGTTGCCGTGCTCGTCTTCGTCCACGTCCACCGCGAGGGCGGGCAGTCCGGTCTCGATGCCCACGCGCTCGCGCACGACCCACGCGCCGTCCTGCCGCGCCAGGCGCACCATCGCGCCCACCTGGTCCACCCAGACGTCGTCGCCTTCGACCTGCAGCCGGTTCACGCTCCGCACCGGCAGGTCCACCGGCGCTGGCGCCCACGTGCCCGGCGCGGTCCGCTCATACAGGCCGTCCCCCTCGGTCGCCGCCCAGACCACCCCCGGGGCGACCTGGACCGCCGCGGCGATGTTCGGTCCGACGGCCTCGCCCAGATCGGTGCAGGTCCAGGCGTCGTCCGCGTGCGCACGGACCGCCTCCAGGCGCGCCTCGCAGGCCCAGGTGCCGCCCACGGTGACCACGGTGCCGTCGTCGGTCAGGACGATCGCCCGGTGGGTCTGTTCCGGGGCGGGGTGGTGCAGGACCCGATCGTCCATGATCTCGACGACGGCGCCGGAGCCGGCGAACCAGATCGTGCCGTCGTCGGTCCGGGTGCAGTCGGTCGCTCGCGGGAGCTCGGTCAGGACCTCGGTGGTGTCGAGATCGCGGATCTCCCCGTTGCTGGAAGCTGCCAGCGGGCGACCCTCCCGGGTCGGGCACACCATCAGGATCCGCACGTCTTGCAGCGGGTGGGGCGGTCGCGGTCCGCCCGGCTCGAGCTCCGCGAAGCGCCGCCAGCTGGAGTAGAACACCCGGTCGTCGGGACCGACGGTGATCCAGCGTCCCGAGGGTGTGACGCCGTCGTTGGTCCCGTAGACCAGGATGTCCGGCTCGATCAGGCGGGCCGAGCCGATCCAGAGGCTCCCGTCCCGGGCGACCATGCCCTCGCGGTTGGAGGGCGCGCCGCCGTACTCGTACCGGCGATACACCGCCGCGCGGCCGTCCAGGGTGAGCCGGTACATCGCCACGTCGAAGCCGAGGAGCAGGACGCCGTTGCGCTCGAGCATCCAGACGAGCCGGCGGTCTGGATGCTCGAAGATCCTGCTCGAACCGGAATCATCGAGGATGTAGACACCGTCGGAGTAGGCGGCGAGGCGGCCGTCGGCGAGCCGGGCGGCGTCGACTGTCTGGGCCGAGGACCAGCGCCGCGCCGCGCTGCCTGGCCGGACCTCGAAGAGCCCATGGTACGAGGCGACCAGCACGCCATCGCCGTCGGGGCGCAGGTGGTAGACCCAGGTCTGCTCGGGCAGGTCGGGCGGCGTGTGCTCGGACCAGCGTCCGTCCGGGTCCCGGAGCAGGAGACCATGGGCTTCGCTCCAGGACCACAGGCCGCCGGGCGTGCCCTCCATCGCCCGGGTCTGCAGCGGTGCGCCGTCGGGCCCGGCGACCGGGACCAGGTGCTCGCCCTCGACCCGGTAGGTGGTGCCGGCGCGGGTGGTCGTGAACACCTCGCCCGCCGCGACGACCACTTTGTCCGACGTCAGGTGGCGGCCGACTGGCTCGACCAGCACGGTGCGCTCGCCGTCGAAGCGCACGAGACCCACCGGGGACGCGAACCACAAGAAGCCGTCCTCGTCCTGGGCGGCGTCGTTGGGGCGGGCGATCAGGTGACCCACCTCGACCTGCTCCCAGCCCGCGTCGACGGCCTGGGCGGAGGGGGTCCCGAGCAGCGCGAGCAGCGCGGCGCTAGTCCACCAGGCCTTCACGGAGCGCTCGGCTGACGGCCTCGGCGACGCTGTGGACCCGGAGCTTGCCGTAGAGCCGCCGGATGTGGGTGCGCACGGTGTCGAGGCTGATCTCGAGCTCGTGAGCAACCTGCTTGTAGGAGAGTCCATCGACCAGGCAGGTGAGCACCTCGCGCTCGCGGGGGGACAGCTCCAGGTCGGGCTTGGGGCGCGGCTGGGGCATGGTGCGCACGACGTCCAGCACGGTGGCGGCGACGCCCGGAGTCAGCGGGGCGCCCCCTGCGGCGACGGCGCGCACCTGCTCGACCAGCTCCTCGACCGGGGAGTGCTTGAGCAGGTAGCCGTCCGCGCCAGCGATGATCGCCTCCAGGATGGTGCGGGGCTCCTCGTAGACGGTCAGCACCAGCACCTTGACGTCGGCGTAGGCGGCCTTCAGTCGGCGGGTGCCCTCGATGCCGTCCATGCGCGGCATCTTCATGTCGGTGACGACCACGTCCCAGGGGCAAGCCTGGCCGGAGGCGGCGCGGCGGGCGGCCTCGGACGTGGCGCGGGCGGCATCGTCGAAGGTGTCGATCAGCTCGAACCCGGGCGAGAGCGAGAACAGCATCTCGAGGCTCTCCCGGTAGCGCGGATCGTCTTCGATGATGGCGACGCGCAGGGTGCTCAACCCGACCTCCCGCGGCAGCCTAGCGCATGGGACCGCCCGCACGCCCTGGATCAGCCGATCTGGGCGAGCACGTCCGTGATGGCATCACGCAGTCCGGTCGCGATGAGGTCCGCCTGGGCGTCGGTGAGGATCAGCGGCGGAGCCAGGAGCAG
>CALATR010000633.1 GCA_937891875.1 uncultured Pseudomonadota bacterium
CCACGCGTTCTCAATCGCCGCCCAGTCGGGAGGCTCCTGGCCGAGCTCATGGATCTGCGACTCGAGGAACGGGTTGATCGTGACGCGGTGCATCAGCCCGAGCATCACGTAGTCGCGCATGAGGCCGACCCTCGTGGCCGCGCTGATATTCTCTGCGGGCGGCGGCTGATAGTCGTACCGCGCCAGGATCATCTCGTTGAGGCCGGCGCCAAAGGTCGTCTTGTACCGCGAGGAGGTCGACGGCAGCGCAAAGCCGCGGACGACGAGCGCGAACGGCAGCTCGACAGCGGGCGCGCCGTCGAGCGCGACGCGCACCGTGCCATTGTACGTTGCGGCCGTCGCGTTGGGCGGCACGAAGATGTCGATCCAGAACGAGGAGGTGCGGTTCGGCGTCAGCGTCAGCGGGAAGGCGTTGCGCTTCTCGCCGACGAAGGCATCCACGTGCGCCTCAACGAGCCGTGGTCGGGCAAGGAGGGCCTCATCTACGCCCCCGAGCGCCACGCCAACGCCCACGACCGTGCCACCATCGAGCTGGAGTTGAGGCAGGACCTCTTGATGGACGCGGGCTTCGTGGAGCGGATGGTGGGGCTGGTGGCGGAGATCGTGCCCAGACACCTGTGATGCCCTGTGGCGCTTCGAGGCGGTGCTCGGCACAGAGATATCGGGAGTGGCGGGCCGGTCTCTGGTCGCTGGTCTCTGGGGCCCTCCCCGATCGGGTGGACGAAGGCCCGGAGCTCGTTGCTCCGCGCACGGCGACTCGGCCGGGACCTGTCGATGGCGTGGTCGAAGCCGCCGAGTTGCGGCGGGTCAGGGACCGAGCCTCGAAGAACCTCCGGCCCGCGCCTCGAGCCCCCGCTGGAAGCAGGCCCCAGAGACCAGTGACCAGAGACCGCCCCTCCACTCCCGCTCTCCTACCCGCCTTCCCCCACCCGCTGGATCTTCAACAGGTGCATCGCCGCCCGCATCGGCGATCGTCCCGCCAGCACCAGGTAGTGCTGGCCCTTCTCCAGGAAGCCGCCCTCCATCAGCACCTGCTCGCCGGCCAGGATCAGGTCGTCGGTCGAGCGGACCGGGGGGACGAGGAGGGGCGTGATGCCCCAGGCGAGCTTGAGGCGGTCGACGACGCGGGCGTCGGGGGTGAGGCCGTAGATGGGGCCTCGGGGGCGGATCTTGCTCGCCCGGAAGGCGGCCTGGCCGGACCAGGTGAACACGACCAGCGGGAGCTCGGGGTGCTCCTGCAGGGTGTAGGCGGCGGCGCGGATCATGGCGTCGTCGAGGCCGTCGAAGGCGGGCAGCTGGTGGGGCTCGGGCACGCGGAACCACGGGCTCGCCTCGACCTCGCGGGCGATGCGGTCCATCATGCGCACGGCCTGCACCGGGAAGGCTCCGACGCTGGTCTCGCCGGAGAGCATGACCGCGTCGGTGCCGTCGAGGATGGCGTTGGCGACGTCGGTGGTCTCGGCGCGGGTCGGCCGCGGGTTGCGCTCCATGCTGTCGAGCATCTGGGTCGCGGTGATGACCAGGGCACCGCGGCGGCGGGCGGCGTCGATGATGCGCTTCTGGTGGACCGGCACGCTCTCGATGGGCACCTCGACGCCGAGATCGCCGCGGGCGACCATGAGGCCGGCGCAGTGATCGAGGATGCGTTCGAGGTTCTTCACCGCCTGGGGCTTCTCGATCTTGGCGATGGCCGGGATCCGCTGGCCGTGCTTGTCCATCTCCTGCTCGAGCTCGATGAGATCGCCGGCGTCGCGCACGAAGGACAGGGCCACGTAGTCGACGCCGACCTCGACACCGACGGCGAGATCGGCCTTGTCCTTGTCCGTGAGCGAGGGCACGGACATCGCGGTGTCGGGCAGGTTGAGGCCCTTGTTGGAGGTGAGCGAGCCGCCGAAGGCGAGCTTCACGTCGACCTCGGCGGGCGAGATGTCCCGGCGCACGGCGCTGACCTCGCCGATGAGCGCGCCGTCGGCGAAGAGCACGGTCTCGCCGACCTGCACGTCTTCGGCCATCTCCGGGTACGTGGTGCCGACGCGGGTGCCCGAGCCGATGACGTCAGGGTCCATGACCACGGTGAGCACGTCGCCCTGGCTCAGCTCGAGGGCGCCGTCGACCTTGCCCAGGCGGATCTTCGGGCCCTGCAGATCGAGCAGCACGGCGACCGGCATGCCCACCTGGAAGGAGACCCGGCGCACCCGGCTGACCTGACGGCGGATGGCGGCGTGGTCCGAGTGGCTGGCGTTGATGCGGGCGACGTCGAGGCCCTCGCGGATGAGCTCGGCCAGGACGTCTTCGTCCCACGAGGCCGGGCCCAGGGTGCCGACGATCTTGGTGCCGGTCTCGAGGCGGGTGGTGACCATGCATCCTCCGTGCGGGACGGAGCGTAGCGTGCTGTCGCGAGCCGTGCGGCCGGCTGGCGACGCGGGGTCAGACGTGTTGGTGGAGCGCATGGGCAAGGATGCGGCCAGCGACAACCCGTTCGCCGCCAGCGTGATCGGCAGCCGCACCGGCCCGCCCACGCCGGCAGTGGTCTGGCGCACGTTCCTCATCCAGCGCGGCCTGCGCATCTTCGTCCTGCCGTCGCTCCTGGGTGCCATCAGCCTGCTCCTGCGCACCGACCTCGACCTGCCCCTGTGGAGCGTGTCGGTCGTGACCATCGGCGCGGCGATGATCTGGGTTCCAACGTCACTCTGGATGGCGTGGGCCCGCTTCTTCCGCCCGCGGGACGACGATCGCGCACTCCTGCTCACCACCGGCGAGGTCCTCGATCGCGCCGCCTTCATGCACCTCGTCGCCGCGCGGGCGGTCGAGGTCGTCATGCTCATCGTCGGCCTGCTCGGCCTGGCGAGCCTCTTCATCGCCCAGTTCGGCTGGTTCGGGGCGCCGGTCATGGCGCTGTGCCTCGGGGTCGCGGCCTGGTCGGTGGTCATGCTGATCGG
The DNA here is from genome assembly GCA_937891875.1 of uncultured Pseudomonadota bacterium. GTDB lineage: Bacteria > Myxococcota_A > UBA796 > UBA796 > REDI01. The sequence continues at coordinate 2,940 of CALATR010000633.1, forward strand.
GCAGCACCAGGCTGCCCGGGCGGCGACCCTGGTCGCCGAGGGGCGCAGCGACGGGGTGCTGGCCGCCCTGCGCTGGGCCTGGCCCGCGCGGCTGCACCGCCGGACCGCGGACACCCTCGAGGTCCTTGCCGCCCAGGTCCTCGTGCGCGAGGGGGAGGTCGAGGGAGCCTTGGAGCGCCTCGCCAACGTGCACGACCCGGTGCTCTCCCACGCGGACCTGCTCCGAGCGATGATCCTGCTCGGACGCGGCGTCCCACCGCCACGCGCCCTGCTCGACGACGAGCCCCACAGCGTGCCCCGCGCGCTCTCCCAGGACCACCTGCGCGCCCTGCTCGCCCTGCAGGAAGGAGACGGGGATCGCGCCCTCGCGGCCCTCGCCCGCTGGGAGGAGGCCGCCCGGGTGTGGCTGCCCTGGCGCCAGCGCAACCAGCACCACCTGCTCGCCGCCGCCGCCCATGAGCTCGCCGAGCGCCCCGACGAGGCCCGCCGGCGCCGGGCCCTGTCCGATCGCACCATGGACCAGATCGCCTGGATGGAGGCGGTCTACCCGACGTGGCACGGCCTGCTGGCACGGATCGCCACCCGCAACCCCGGCCCGGCGAGCCTGTGAGATCTCCCACAGGTCGATCCGGCGGCATTGTGAGCCATCCAACGAGCCTGTGAGCGATGTCTGGGAGAATGAACAACAACTGCGCATGTTTTGAACACCCCTGATGGGGACGACACGGAGGAACGCATGCGCATCGCACTCACCCTGATCCCGCTCGCCCTGATCGGCCTCGTCGCCTGTGACAACGGCGACCCGACGGACGACACGGACACGGACACGGACACGGACACGGACACCGACACCGCGGCCGACGAGACCGCCTTCATCCGCCTGACCCACCTCGGGGTCTTCCCCGACGCCAGCGCGTCGGCGGTGGACGTCTGGGTCGACGGCGAGAAGAGCGCCATCACCTTCAGCTTTGGCGACACCACAGACTACGTGGAGCTCCCGGTCGGGCCCCACGACTTCGCCATCGTGCCCGCTGGCGGCGAGCTCGCCGATGCGGCCATCACGGTCGACGACTTCGCGCTTGCCGCGGACGAGCGCTGGGCCATCGTGGCGACCGGCTACGTCGCGCCCGGCCCCGGTGAGCCCGGACTGGCGGTCAATGCCTTCGCCGAGGACTACGCCGAGATCGGCCAGACCGACACCCGCCTGAACATCGTGCACGCCGCGGCCCTGCCCGCCTTCGACCCGGTCGACGTGTGGACGGTCGACGAGACCTGCGCCCCGACCGGCGGCCAGCCGCTCATCGCCGGCTTCGCCTTCGGTGACGTCGCGGCCGGCGTCGATGTCCCGGTGGGCGCGCTCGGCGTCGGGCTCGACGTGGGCGCGGACCAGACGGTCGACGCCTGCTTCCAGGTGCCGGCCCTCGGCGGTGGCACGCTGGTCAACGTGTTCGCCGGCAACGACGTCGCGGGCTCGCCCTTCCTGCTCGCCCAGCTCCCCGACGGAAGCGCTGCGCAGGTCGACCCGGAGGAGCTCCCCGAGCCCACCGGTCGCCTGCGCCTCGCCCACTTCGGCGTCTTCCCCGATGGGGTCGACTCCAACGTGGACATCTGGATCAACGGCGAGAACAGCGGCATTCGCTTCGGGTTCAAGGACGTGACCGACTACGTCGAGCTCCCCGCGGGGGAGTACGACTTCGCCATCGTGCCGGCCGGCGGCGCCCTCGGTGACGCGGCGGCGACCGTGGACGACTTCGTGGTGGCTGACGGTGACTCGTGGACGGTGTTCGCGAGCGGCTACGTCGCTCCCCAGGCCGGCCAGCCCGCCCTCGGGATCGGCGCGTTCGCCGAGGACAACGCCGATCTCACCGACCGTGTGCGCCTCAACGTCGTGCACGCTGCGGCCCTGCCGGTGCTGGACCCGGTCGATGTGTGGGTGGTCGACGACACCTGCGCCCCGGTGGGCAGCGCGCCGCTGCTCGACGACTTCGCCTTCGGCTCGGTCGCGGGCGCGGTCGACATCCCGGGCGCCATCGGCGTCGGCTTCGACATCGGCGGAGATGCCACCGTGGACGCCTGCTTCCAGGTGCCGGACCTGGGCGAGGGCACCATCGCCAACGTCTTCGCGGTCAACGACGTCGCCGGAGCCGTGAGCATCGTGGCCCAGCTCCCCGAGGGCAACTCCGCAGAGCTGACCCCCGAGGAGCTGTAGTCCTGCAGGCGCCTGGGCGGGCTAGTTGTTCGTCCATGCGCCTGCTCCTGCCCTTCCTCCTCCTGCTCGCCGGGCCCGCCCGGGCTGTGGACCCCGACCCTGGGCCCGGCCAGCAGGAGGTCGACGCCTTCGTCCAGGCCCTCGGCACGATGACCGGGGTCCTGGACGCCATGCTCGAGGACGACCCCGACCGGGCGGTCCGCGATCCCGACGTCGTCGGGGCGGTCACCTGGCTGGACGCGGCGCTGCGTCGGGGGGCCGAGCTGGCTCTGGGCCGGGAGGATCCCGCCCTGGACGCCGCACTTGACGAGGCGCGGGCGACCCTCGTTCGCGCGCGGATCGCCAGGCTCGGCGCGTTTGCCCGGGATCGGCCCGCGGACGCCCTCGACGAGGGTGAACAGCTCCTGCACACCCTGCGCCTGGTGGCCGAAGCGATCGGGGCAGAACCCGACCTCGACCCCATTCGGGTGCGGCTGGTGCGCACCGCGAGCGCGCTGGGTGATCGACCGCGCGCCCTCGCCTGGGCCGCCGACTGCGAGACCTGGTGCACGACCGAGGCCGCCCGCGCCGAGGTGCACGGGATCGCCGTCGGGGAGGGCACGGACGCCCTCGGCACGTTCGGCGGCACGCCGTCTGGCGACGGGAGAGTGAAGGAAGAACGCGAAGATCTCCGCGACGAGGCTGCCCTGCTGCGCTGGCGCCTGGGAGCGAGCTGGACCGTGCCCGCGGGGCAGTCGTCGGTCGATGGGCTGCCCGTGCGACGCTCGGCGGCGGCGGGTCAGGCGGCCTTCGCCCTCGCGCCGACCGCGATCGGCTGCGTCGAGCTCGGCGGTGGCTGGGACAGCTGGACCGTGCCTGGTCACGAGGACGGCCTGGGCCAGCGACGGTGGCGCGCCGAGCTGGGCTGGTGTCCTGCGCTGCTGGTCGGTCGCAAGGGCCCGCTCACCGCCGCCCTGCGCGTGGTCGTCGGTGGCGGCGTCGCCGGCGGACAGATCGTGCTCGCCGACGCCCCCGATCGTCCGGTGCTCGGCGCAGGACCCTTCCTCCGGGTCGAGATCCCCGTTCGCATCGGCATCGCCGAGCTCGGCTTCCGGGTCGGCTGGGCGCCCTACGGCCGCGGCGGCGAGTCGTTCGTGCGCCCCATGTCCGCTGGGCTTGGGGTGGCGATCGGCCGACGCCCCCACACGAAGGCGGAGTGACCTGGGGGGACGTCAGGTCGACCTGGCTGCCGTCGCTTCCACGTCCAGGTCGAGCACGCCGTCGGTCAGCGTCGCGGGCCGGCGCACGACGAAGGCCCGGTTCGCCGCGCCGTGCCCGATGGGCAGATCCATGGCGACGGGCACGCCCCGGTCGGCGAACCACTCCCGCCAGATGTCGTCCAGGGACCAGGTCGCGGACTCGGGTGGTCCGCAGTCCGAGAACGTGCCCAGGGCGACGCCGATCACCCCGTCCAGGCCCCCGCAGTCGCGGAGCTGGGCCAGGGCGCGCTCGAGCCGGTAGGGGTGCTCGCCGATGTCCTCGAGCACGAGGATGCAGCCCCGGGCGTCCAGGGCGTATGGTGTCCCGCAGGACGCCGCGATCATCGCCAGGTTTCCGCCGACGAGGGGGCCGGTGGCGGACCCGTCGACCAGCGAGCGCCCGACCATCGGGTCGATCCGTTCGCCGCGGAGCAGGGCGGCGAGGTGAGCGAGGCTGTCGGCGTCGGTGTTGACCAGGCTGTGCACCACCGGCGCGTGCACGGCGACCCCCCCGCGCCGCGCCCACGCGTCCAGGAGGGGCGTGAGGTCGGAGAAGCCCAGGATCGGCTTCGGAGGCAGATCGTCGAGCGAGAGTCCGGCGAGGAAGCGGGTCACGCCAGAGCCGCCGCGGATGGCCCAGGCCGCGTGCACGTCCGGACGACGCAGGGCCTCGGCGAGCCCGTCCGCGCGAACGGCGTCGGTAGCGGCGTAGTAGCGGTGGGGGGGGCCCAGGCCGACCTCGACCGTGCGGTAGCCCTGGTCCTCGAGCCAGCGCCGACCGGCGGCGTAGCGGTCGGCCTTCCAGGCGTGGGACGGCCCGATGAGGCCGATGGTTCCGTCGGGGGGCAGGATGGCGCTCATGCGGCCCACTCCGAGAGCTGGTCCAGGCGGTCGACCGCGGTGAACCGACCCCGGTCGTCGCGGGCGATCCGCGCCAGGGCCGTGTCGGGGTCGTGGGTGAAGATCAGGCGGCCGCCGCGTGCCTCGAGATCGGCCAGCAAGGCCTGCTTCTCGTCGATCAGCAGCTCGGGGTAGCGGTCGTAGCCCATGGTGATCGGCACGTTGACCCAGGGCACGCCGGGGATGAGGTCGCCGGCGAAGACGACCGGGCCGCCGGGCAGGTCCAGCTCGGCGAGGAGCAGGCCCGGGGTGTGGCCGTGGGAGCGGTGGAAGCGGTAGCCCGCGCCCAGGGTGGGGGAGGTGTCGCCGTCGACCAGCTCGAGGCGGCCGGAGTCCTGCAGCAGGGCGTTGAGCTCGGGCACGAAGCTGGCGCGGTCGCGCGGGTGGGGGTGCAGGGCGCGCTGCCAGGCTTCGGTCCCGATCACGAAGGTGGCGTTGGGGAAGAGCAGGCGGGCGGGCTCCCCGTCGGCGTAGGGCGAGAGCAGGCCCCCCGCGTGGTCGAAGTGCAGGTGGGAGAGCACGACCACGTCGATGTCCGCGTCGGTGAGCCCGACCGCGGCGAGGCTCTGCAGCAGCACGTGCTCGTCCTCGACCACGCCGAAGCGATCCTTCAGCTTGGGAGGGAAGAACGCGCCGATCCCGGTCTCGAGCAGGACCTTGCGATCCCCCTCGTCGACCAGCACGCAGCGGCAGGCGAGCGGGATGCGATTGCGCGCGTCCACGTCCGCCCACCGCGTCCACAGCGCCTTCGGCGCATTCCCGAACATCGCGCCGCCATCGAGGCGCTGGCTGTTGCCGAGCAGGGTGGTGAGCGTGCGCACGAGGGCCTCCGGAGGTGGGAGGGGCGTATCTCGTGGGAACCGGGAGGGGCGGCGTCTGGGCGTGGGGATCGGGGAGGGGCGGCCTCTGGGCGTGGGGAACGTGGCGGCCTCCGACGCAGAGACGCAGAGACGCAGAGGATTGCGCGGAGTGCGCCAGGCAAAGCCTGGGCGTAGGGGAGGTGAAGAGCTGAAACTACGCATTGGAGCCCGATTCGGGACTAGCCATCCCGTCCGGCAGAGCTGGCCA
>CALATR010000634.1 GCA_937891875.1 uncultured Pseudomonadota bacterium
AGGGCGGGCTGCTGGTCAGCAAGGGGATCTTCGACTTCCCGGCCTTCGCGGCGAAGCGCGGGATCCTGCTCGGCGAGGAGCGGAGCCGGATCGGCGGATTCGCCAAGGTCAACGATGCCTTTCCGGGCGGCATCCTCGCCGACGAGATCCTGACTCCCGGGGAGGGTCAGGTCAGAGCACTGTTCGTGACCGGCGGCAATCCGCTGCTGGCCATGCCCAACGCCGGCCGCCTGCGCGAGGCGCTGCGAGCGCTCGATCTGCTGGTCGTGGTCGACATCTTCCTCAACGAGACGGCGAGCGAGGCCGACTGGGTGCTGCCCGCCACGAGCCCGTTCCAGCGCCACGACCTGCCCTTCGTCTTCCCGCTCTTCCTGGGCCTGCAGCGCGCCCCCTGGATCCAGGCGACCGCGCCGGTGGTGCCCCCCGACGGGGATCAGCGCGACGAGGCGACCATCTACCTGGACCTGGCGCGTGCCTGCGGGGTGGGTCTGTTCGGCAGCGGCGCCGCGACGGCCACGCTCCAGGCCTGGAGGAGCGCCCACCGCTGGCGCACCGGACGAGACGAGCTCCCCAACCGCGCCGTGCTCGACCTCATCCTGCGCCTCACCGGCCAGGGCGGCTTCGGGGCGCTGCAGAGGGCGACCCACGGACGAGCCCGCGAGCCCCACCAGCCCGGCAGCTTCCTGGGCGCGCGCGTGCTCACCGCCGACGGCAAGGTGGACCTCGCCCCCGAGCCGCTCGTCGCGCGAGTGGGCGCCCTGGAGTCGGCGTTCGACGCGGAGAAGGCGCGCCAGGGCTTCCGGCTCATCGGCCTGCGTCAGCTCACGACCCACAACACCTGGACCCACAACCTCGAGGACTTCGTCAAGCACCACGGGCACACCAACCGGTGCTACCTCAACCCCGATGATGCCGCCGCACTCGGGGTCGGTGAGGGGGATCTGGTCGACGTGAGTGGACCGGCCGCGACGGTGCGCCTGCCTGCGAGCCTCACCGACGAGCTGATGCCCGGTGTGGTCGCCATCCCCCACGGCTGGGGCCACCAGCACGCGAAGGGACTCGGCGTCGCGGGGCGCACCCACGGGGTCAACGTCAACCTGCTCTTCGCGGACGGGGTCGAGGCGCTCGAGCCGGTCAGCGGCATGGCCCACCTGACCGCGGTGGACGTGCAGGTGCGGCCTGCGGTCGGAGCGCGGGCGCAGAGCTGGAGCGGGCTGCCGGACGGCGCGGTGGAGGCGGCGTCTTGAGAGGGGCGCTCACCGCGGTCCTGCTCGTCGTGGCAGCAGTCGGGTTCGCCGTCGCGATGGGCTTTGCCTGGATGGGCTGGCTCGGCGGCACCCTGGGGCTGGTGGCGCTGGTGCTGGTCGTGGGCGCGTTCGCGGCGCTGATGGTCGGGCGACGCGGGCTCGGCACGGTCGGCCGCAAGCGGGCGGACACGGTGTCCAAGGTGCTCTTCACCGTCGGCGGCTTCGTCGCGCTCCTGCGTCACCCCATCGAGGGCGCGAGCGGGCCCGAACCCCTGCACGACGCCCTGGTCACCCACCTGGTCGCGGTCGAGCCGGGCGAGTTCCTGCTCTACGGCGCGCTCGCCATGGCCATCAAGCTGGTCGGGGTCGGGGCCAGCGCGCTCGCCTGGTACCTGCTGCTCCGCGGCCAGCGCATCCGCGTCCCCTTCGTGCAGACCGTGCTGACCGGGTTCCTGATCGGTCGATTCATTGGGACCTTCCTGCCTTCTACCCTGGGGCTCGACGGGTACACCCTGTGGGAGGTCGGCCGGGTCACCGGCGCCTGGCACCGGGTGATCACGGCCAAGGCGGTCGAGAAGGTCGCGGGTGCGACGGCGCTGTTCGCCGGCATCGTGCTCATGCTGCCCGTGCTGTGGGGGGTGCTGGGCAAGGCGTTCGGCGCGTGGGGTCCGGCGGTGACCCTGGGGATCGGCGCGGGGGCGCTGGGCATCGTGGGCGTGGGTGTCGGCGTGCTCGCCTTCCCCGGCCTGCTCCGAGCGGTCGTGGGCGGGCTGGGGCGGCTCGCGCCCGGCGGCGTGCGTCACCACGCCGAGCGCCTGACCGACGCGGTGGTCGGGTACAAAGGCCAGCTGCCGCTCTTGCTGGGCGTGTTCGGGCTCAAGGTCGTCAGCCACGTGAACACGGCGATCGTCTACTGGTTCACCGCCCTGGCCATCGGCGTGTCCGG
>CALATR010000635.1 GCA_937891875.1 uncultured Pseudomonadota bacterium
CCCCCGGAACCCCCGGAACCCCCGGAACCCCCGGAACCCCCGCCCACCTCTACAACCACCCCATCCACCGCCCCGCCAGCCCGATCCCCGTGCTCACCGCATTCGCCGCGATCGAAGCCAGGATGGCCCTCGGCAGGATCTTCCCCCACTCCTGGGTCGTCGTCCGCAGCAGCCCCGCGTACAGCACGGCCTCGACCGCGGTGACGGCGCACTCCATGACCCCGACCCACAGCCAGTAGGGGTCGAAGCGGGGGGCGATGAACCACAGGGCGGGGTGGGTGATGAGCTGGGCGCCCAGCGCGATGAGCAGCGCGCGGGGCCAGATGACCGGGCCGCGGAGGATGGCGACGACGATCGGGGCCTCGATGAGGACGGTCAGGCCGAAGGCGAGGGCCCAGGCGGAGATCTCGGGGCTCACCGGGCGATCAGCGCTCGCCGGAGCGGCGCCGACGCAGGGCGAGCAGACCGAGGAGCAACGCCGGGAAGGCGGCGCTGGTGCCGAGGGTGGAGCACTTGGAGCTGCTCTCGTCGCTGGCGGCCTTCTTCACCGGCATGGACGCAGGGGCGACCTCGGGCTCGGCGGGGGTCGCCGGAGGGGCTGGCGGCGTGTCACCCTCGGGCTTCGCCTCGGTCAGCCCCGCGGGGATGGGGTCGGTGCCGCTGCCCTTCGGCCGGCACATGATCTCGTCCCACACGCTCGCGCCGCTGGTTCGGCAGGCCTGGGTGTAGCCGGCGGCCTCCAGGGCCTCGCAGGGCTCGCGGCCGCCGTGGTACGCGTCGCAGCTCACGCACTCGACCGTGTCGGACTGGTGATTCGCGACCGTGCACTGCTCGACATAGCCCTCGGGAGGAGGAATGTCGGCGAGCGCGAGGGTCGACAGCACGAACAGGACCACGGGACCTCCAGGGCCGCGCCAGGACGGCGCGGCGCCACGCTACCTCAGCCCACGCCGACCCACACGATGCCGACGCTCTCGACGTCGATGTCGTTCTTCTCCAGTCCCACCTCCTCGGACTCGATGTCGTCGAGGGCGGCGCGCTCGCTCCGCTGGATGTCGGCGAGCTCCTCGGCCATCTCGGTCTGCAGCTCGGCCAGCTCGCCGTGGATCTGCTGCAGCTCCATCTCGAGCGAGGAGACGCGCTGACCGGCGGCGGCGGTCTGGCTGCGGCGCGACATCGCGGTCGACAGGCTCTTCTTGCGCCCGCCGAAGAACATGCCGAACAGGGTCTCGCCCACGTTGACGATCTCGCGGGTCTGCTGGGTACGGACCTTGGCCTGGGCCTGGTCCACCTGCTGGGCCTTGCGCTCGAGCTTGTCCTGCAGGGTGTCGGCCTTGCGGTCCATGCGCTGCTTGAGGTCGTTCGCCTTCTCGGCGATCCGCTCGTCGACGGTCTGCTCGACCCGGCGACGGAAGGCGGCGGCGTCCTCGCCGGGCTGGCTGGGGAGCCGGAGCCCCTTGTGGCGGTGCATGGTGGTGGTCTCGTTGCGGTAGATCGCGTCGATCAGCGCCTTGTGCACGCGCTCGATCTCCTTGGCCTCGTCGGCGTCCTCGGGCAGCGCCATGTACCAGCCACCGGGTGCCTCGCGGGAGAGGTCGCCGCGGCCGAGGCTGACCGGCACCCCGTCGCCGGGCTCGCTGGACAGGGGGACGAAGATCCGCTCGACACGCCGATCTTCGTCGAAGGTGGTGCCCTCGTCGAAGTGCAGGTTGGCCTTGACGTGCAGGGCGGGGACCCACACCGGGCGGCCGTCGGTGCTGCGGGGCACGTCGAGATCGCCGAGCGCCTCGCCCAGGGCGGCCCGCGACGCGGCGAGGGAGAGGTAGCGGATGTCGATGCCCTGGGGCATCGGCGGCGGGTGCGGGGTGCAGCCCTCGGGGGGCTTGGGGCCCGCAGCGACCGGGTCGACCGGGGCGGCGCCCGCGGGGGCGGCGGCGATGGGGGCGTGGGCTGGCTGGGCGGAGGTGCTGCGGATCGTCGGCTGGGGCTGGGGCAGCTCGGCGATCTCGCGGCGGGTGAGGGGACCGCGCAGGTAGGAGATGGCCCAGCGGGAGTGCAGCAGGCGGGGCTCGCGCTCGCCGGCGTCGCGGTGCACGAAGGTGCGGCCGGGGAGCTGCTGCAGCCAGCCGTCGACGGTCGCCCGGTCCAGGTCGCCGCCGGCCGCGGACAGACCCTCGATGACCCGCTCGCGGTCCTGCTCGGTCTGCAGGCGCCCGACGAGCCAGGTGCCCGCGTTGGAGAGCGCCTTGTAGTCGAGGTCGACCGGGTTCTGGGTGGCGAGCACGACCCCCACGCCGACCGCGCGGGCCTGCTTCATCAGCGTCAGGATGGGGCGCTTGGTGGGCGGGTTGGCCGGGTGGGGCGGCAGGTAGCCGAAGACCTCGTCCATGTAGAGCAGGGCGCGCAGATCCCCGGTGCCGGGCTGGCGGCGCGACCAGGCGACCAGCGCGTTGAGCAGGGTGCTGACGAAGAAGCGGCGCTGGTCGTCGGACAGGTGGCTGGTCGTGAAGACGTGGATGGGGGCGCGCGTTGCGGGGGCGAGCAGGGCGTCGAGGTCGAGGGGCACGCCCTCGGACCACGGAGCGAACGCCGGGCTGGCGACCACCGCGTTGAGCTTCATCGCCAGATCCGTCCGCTTCTTCCTGGGGAAGAACGTGTCGACCGGGAAGACGCCCACCTTGCCGAAGGGCGGCTCGACCAGGCGGGTGAGCAGCAGCTCCAGGGTGAGGTCCTCGCCGGCGGTCCAGGCCTCGTGGAGGATCTGGGTGAGCACGATGGCCTCGGGATCGCGGAACGGATCGGCGACCACGCCGACCAGGCCGAGGAGCGCGCTGACGGTCCCGGTCGCCAGCTCGGTCAGGCCCTCGGTGTCGGCACGGAGCTCGGCAGAGGGGGCGCGCAGGCTGGCGAGCACGTCGACCGGCACCCCCGCGGTGCTGCCCGGGGTGTAGACCGTGACCGGACAGGCGGCGAAGGCGTCGCGGTCCTCGCGGGTGACGCCCCAGCTGTCGTGGCCCTTGGACCACAGCCCGGCGACCGAGGCGGCCTGGGCAGGCACGTCGCGCCCCTTGCGCTTCGCCTCGGCCGGGTCGATCCAGGGCTCGAAGTCACTGGCCTGCAACGCCGGGAATCGCAGTGCCAGGTTGGTGAGGTCCGCCTTGGGGTCGATGGCCAGGATCGGCACCCCGGCCATGGCGATCTCCTCCAGCAGGCACACGCCGAGGCCGGTCTTGCCGGAGCCGGTCATGCCCAGGAGCACGCCGTGGCGCACCAGCTTGCGGGTGTCGAGGAGGGCGTCCTCGGTCCCCGGCAGAAGGGTCGAGGGGTCGCAGATCCGTCCCAGGGTGAGCTCGGCCATCATGCCTCCGTCCGCTGTGGGGAGGGAGCCTAGCAGGATGGCCGCGGGGTGCAGCCCCGGCTCGGTTCGTCGGTGGGTCTTCCGACTACGGCACGATCGGCCACGCCTCCGGTGCCGGCGGGCTCGGGTCCTCGTCGCACTCCCGCGAGCGGTGCTCGAGCTCCGTCGCCGACGAGCCCTTCAGCTTCAGGAGGTGCCAGCTGCCGCAGCCGCCGGCGCCCCGATCCTTGGTGAGCCAGCTGACGTGGCCGGTGCCCGGAGAGACGGCGGGCATGCCGAGGAAGCGAACCGGGGTGCCCTCGACCGTGATCGCGGTCATGCCGTCCGGACCGCCCAGCCACAGCTCCCAGTCGGACTGGTACGCGTAGCCCTCGCACATGGCGGCGTAGACGGGCTTGCCGTCCACCATCCACTCGAGCGCGCGGGTGGGCTTCTCCATGTCTGACGCCCGGCAGGCGCCCGCCGAGCCCAGGGCCTCGATGAGTCCGGCGTGCATGGGCTCGGGCTCGTGGGCGGTGGGCTCGACCCACACCGGCGGATCGTTCGAGGGGGCAGCGGTCGGGGCCGGAGCGGGGGCGGGGGGCTCGGCCTCGGTGGCGGCGGTGGGCTGGCTGCTGGCGGACGCCTCGCCCGGGGGAGAGGAGCTCGTCGTGGACGGAGCCGTCGAGCAGGCCACAACGAACACGAGCACGGAGACACAACGCATGGACCCTCCTGGTCGGGCCCGATGACTACCACGTCCGCGCTGCGGTAGACTCCGCCCGTGCTTGCTTGCCACATCGGTATCGGCCGCGCGGTCATCACTCCCCAGAAGCCGGGCGCGCCAGCGGGTTGGTCGATGGTCGGGAACACCCAGGTGGGTGGGCTGGCCCCCGGCGCGGCCGATCTCGTGGCCACCGCACTCGCCATCTCCGAGGGCGACGCGCCCCCGGTGGTGCTGGTCTTCGCCGACCTGCACTGTGGCGGCGCGGCCCTGTGGCGGGAGCTGTCCCGGATCACCGGAGTGCCGCTTCAACGCCTGATCCTGGCCGGCACCCACACCCACGCCGGACCGGGCCACACCTACGGAAGTGCCGTGTACAACGCGATGTGCACTCCGGCACCGTGGCCGTGGCCCGTCCGCGCCGGAGCCCTCGCCCGCCAGATCGCGCCGGCCGTGCGCCAGGCGGTCGAGGGGCGGGTCGTCGGCGGCCTGGCCCTGTCGCGGGTTCCGGCATGGGGGATCGCCAGCAACCGCGCCGTGCCCGCGGTCATGCGCCTGGATCTGCGCGAGGTCGGCGCGTTCGCCAAGGTGGGGCCGGGCCAGGGGGCGCCGCCGGGGATCATCTCGGACGGCCTGCGGGATCCGCGCGTCAGCACCCTCGTCGCGTTCGATCAGCGAGGCCGGCCCTTCGGTGCCCTCGCGACCGTGGCGATCCACGGCACGGCGAGCGGCCCCGCCCATCCGCACTGGAGCGCCGACTGGGCCGGTCCCGGGCGCACCCTCGCCGAGGAGGGCCTTGGCGACGTGATCGTCGGCTATGCCGGGGGATCGAGCGGGGACGTGTCGCCGCTGCCGCTGGACGAGGAGGGCGAGGTGCGCACGCCCACGGCCGGGCCTCGCGCCCACATCTCCCAGGGGCCCGAGCTGGCCCGGGTGGTCGGCGAGGGGGTCGCCGAGGCGCTGCAGACCGCGGTCCACGCAGCCGAGCCGGGACCGGTGCCGGTCTCGGTCGCCCACACCATGTGGCGGCCGGAGGAGGATCCGCGCCTGGGCCTGCCCACCCCGGGGCTGGCGACTGCGGGCGGAGGCATCGACGGCACCCGCTCCGACGCCGCGTGGGAGGCGCTCGGCACCGGCGTGCACGGCTCCGGCTACCAGCGGGTCGCCTCCAAGGCGCTGCCGCCACCCCAGCACCCCAAGGTGCCCATCCAGTTTGCCGAGAGCCTCGGCGCCATCCCGGTCGCCCAGCTGGCCTCGCGCCTGGGCCCGCGCTCCCTGCCGCTGCATGCGGTGGCGCTCGGGGATGTGACCCTGGTCACCGTTCCCGGGGAGCCGTCCACCTTCGTCGGCTGGCGCATCGAGCGCGCGGTGCGCAAGGCGGTGGGCGGTCGGGTCGTGGTGCTCGGATATGCGGGAGACTACGCCGGTTACTGGGTGACTCCCGAGGCGTACGACGAGCAGCGCTACGAGGGCGCCAGCACCCTGTTCGGCCGCCTCGCCAGCACCGCGCTGCAGGAACAGCTGGTGCACCTGGCGCGCCAGGCGCGCTACGCTTCGCCGTCCACTTCGGGAGCGTGATGAGCCGCCTGTCCGACATCGAGGTCTTCGTCCAGGTCGTCGAGACCGGGAGCTACACCTCCGCCGCCCGCGCGCTGGGGATCAGCAAGAGCTACGCGTCCAAGCAGGTCCGCGCGCTGGAGGAGCGGCTCGGGACGCAGCTGCTGCACCGCACGACCCGCAACATCACTCCCACCGACGCCGGGAGGGCCTTCGCCGCGCGCTGCTCTTCCGTGCTGGCCGAGCTCGATGGCGCCGAGCAGGAGGTCGTCGCCCTGCAGGAGCGCCCCGCCGGCACCCTGCGGCTGACCCTGCCGATGAGCTTCGGCCTCACCTACGTCGCGCCGATGCTCGCCCAGTTCATGGCGGATCACCCCGATCTCTCGGTGATCGCCGACTTCGAGGACGCCCGGGTGGATCTGGTCGAGGGCGGCTACGACCTGGCCATCCGCCTGGGCAGCCTGCCCGACAGCAGCCTCAAGGCCCGCCGCCTCGCGCCCATGCACATCTGGCTGGTGGCGAGCCCCGCCTACCTCGCCCGCCACGGGGTCCCCGGCCATCCGGACGATCTCCGCGACCTGGACGGGCTCATCTACAGCCTGGTCGAGACCCCGTCCTCGTGGTCCTTCGAGCACGCCGACACCGGCGAGGTGGTTCGGGTACGCATGCGCGAGCGGTTCACGTCCAACACCGGCGAGTCGCACATGGCGGCGGCGGAGAAGGGCATCGGCGTCGCCTTGCTCCCGGATTTCATGGTCTCGGACTCTGTCCGCGCCGGGCGGCTGCAGGTGGTGCTGCCGGACTGGTCGGCCAACTCCGGGAACGTCGGGGTGTGGGCGGTCTACCCGCCGGATCGCCACCCCGCGCCCAAGGTCACGCTGTTCGTCGACGCCCTCGCCGCGACCCTCGCCAAGGCGCCCTGGGCCATCGAGGGGTAGCCCCTCGCTTTACATCGCAGCGCCCCATCGGCAGGCTGGTGGGGTCACGCAGAGGATTGTGTATGTCTCGCCGTCTCGTGCTGTCGCCCGTGGTCCTGCTGGCGCTCGTCTCCCTGCCGGCGAGTGCCGGGGACTTCACCGACGACGCGTCGGGGGTGGATCTGGACATCCGCGGCACCAAGGAGGGCGGTGCCGTCGCTGCGGACTTCAACCACGACGGGTGGCCGGACGTGCTGATGCCGCGAACGGGCGGCGGCGACACGCTGCTCTTCTTCTACAACAGCGGCGATGGCTCCTACGACGACGTCACCTCCACCAAGGCGAACGGCCTGACCTCGAGCAGCCGCGAGTCCGAGCGCTCCGCCCTGGCCGCGGACTTCAACAACGACGGCTACACCGACTTCGCGGTCAACACGACCAACCGCGTCTACGTCTACCTGAACAATGGAGCTCCAAACTACGATTTCGGTACATCGTCCGGCAATCCGGACTACACGCTGTCGGTGGGCGGGATCAACACCGAGGGTGGCGGCATCCTCGACTACAACGACGACGGCTACCTGGACCTCGTCTACGACGACGACGATGATGGGTTCTTCATCCTGGAGAATCCCGCCGACGGCAGCGCGTCGTTCAGCTTCACCAGGGCCGGCTTCTCGACCAGCGGGTACAACAACGGCGACTACCTCGCGGTTGGTGATGTCGACGGCGACGGGGACATCGACGTGGTGGGCCGCAAGGACAACGGCCGCGACATGTGGCTGGACACGGGCACGTCCTTCTCCTCCACGTCCCGCTACGACGAGTCCGCCGACAACGGCAACAAGGGCGCGATTGTCCTGTGCGACCTGGACAATGACGGCGACCTCGACATCTTCAAGACCCACGGCGGCTCCGACGCCAATCGCATCCACGAGAACCTGGGCAGCACGTTCTCGACCGTCAGCCGCTTCTCCGGGCTGACCAGCAGCACCAGCATCGACGAGGTGATCTGCGGGGACATCGACCACGACGGAGATCTCGACCTGTATCTGGGCACCAACAGCGGGCGGGACTTCACCTACGTCAACAACTCGACCCGCTCCGGCGGCACGACCACCTGGTCGTTCACGGACAGCTCGCTGGGACTGCAGACCTCGGGTGGGGACGCCGAGGGCGGGCTGATGTTCGACCACGACCGGGACGGCGATCTCGACATCCTGGTCAACGAGACCGACGGCAACGACAACGACTTCTGGATCAACGATCAGGACGACAGCGACTACCTGATGGTGCGGGTGTGGGCCGACGTGGACCCCAGCTGCGCCGGCCAGACCCTGCGGGACGACATCGGAGCCAACGTCGAGCTGTACGACAGCACGGACTCCACCCGGGTCGTGGGGGCGCGTCCGATCAACGGCGGCGAGGGGCACGGCACCCAGGGCTTCTACATGGCCCACTTCGGCCTGCCGAGCGGCGCGAGCACGACCTACACCGCGCGGGTGGACTTCCAGTTCGGCTCGGAGCCCCAGGGACACATCCAGGTCACGCCGAACACCCTGGGCAGCTACCAGGTGCTCGAGGTCGTGCACAACGATCCCGATGGCGACGGGATCCTCACCGAGACCGAGGTGGACGCCACCGACGATGCGGGCGTGGCGGACGACGTCGACGGTGACGGCTTCGACAACTGGCACGACGCCGACGCCGACGGGGACTCCGTGCCCGACGAGGACGAGGAGATCGCCCCCTGCGCCACCAGCCGCACCGACACCGACAGCGACGGGGTGCCCGACTTCCTCGACATCGACGACGACGACGACGGCATCGAGACCATCGACGAGGACGTGGACGGCGACGGCGATCCCACCGACGACGACACCGACGGCGACCTGATCCCCAACTACCTCGACCCGGACGATGACGGCGACGGCCTGCCCACCTCCGAGGAGGACGTGGACGGCGACGGGGACTTCGACGACGACGACAGCGACGGCGACGGAACGCCGAACTACCTCGATCCGGATGACGACGGCGACGGCGTGCCCACCCTCGACGAGGACCGGGACGGCGACGGCACCTACACCGACGACGATAGCGACGGCGACGGCACTCCCGACTACCTCGACACGGACGACGACGGGGACGGCATCCTCACCGCGGACGAGGACGTGGACGGCGACGGGGACCCGACCGACGACGACAGCGACGGGGACGGGATTCCCGACTACCTGGACGCGGACGACGACGGGGACGGGGTGCCCACCCTGGAGGAGGACATCGACGGGGACGGGGATCCGACCGACGACGACAGCGACGGGGACGGCACTCCCGACTACCTGGACCTCGACGACGACGGGGACGGGGTGCCCACCGCCAAGGAGGACACCGACCTGGACGGCGACCCCACCGACGATGACGCCGACTTCGACGGCATCCCGGACTACCTGGACACCGACGACGACGGGGACGGCATCCTCACCAGGGACGAGGATCTGGACGGGGACGGCGACCCGACCGACGACGACAGCGACGGCGACTTCCGGGCGAACTACCTCGATCCTGACGACGACGACGACAGCGTGCTGACCAAGGACGAGGACGTGGACGGCGACGGGGACCCGCGCGACGACGACTCCGACGGGGACGGCATCGCTGACTACCTGGACCCGGACGACGACGGCGACACCGTGCCCACCTCAGCGGAGGCCTCCCGGGGTGACACCGA